>JAHXHU010000323.1 GCA_025656375.1 Candidatus Thiodiazotropha sp. (ex Ustalcina ferruginea)
GGACTAAAAGCGTTGATCAGATACTGGAAAAAGTGGGGCGAGCCAAGGTTGTATTGCAAAATGGATAATATGTTTAGGACACTACACTAGACTATCCAATCCTTCCGTTTTGGCTTTTCTGATCCAGGGATAGATAGCTCTATCACTCAGCCCATAGCTGCGTATCACTTTCGTTGGGCTTTCGCCCTCGAATACACGCTGTACTGCCATTCGCCGAATCAGCGCCTGCTCTTCTGTTGATATTTTTCGACCATCAATTTTCATCTGGCAATAATATCAGGATAAATTCATCATATATTGTTTCAAATGGCCTCGTTAGTACATAGTGATAAAGAGGTACTTCACAACTTCCACCATTTGGAAAAGCTTGGAATATCTTCAGATATAGATGACTTCGGCACCGGATACTCATCGTTAGCTTATGTCAAACGCTTCCCACTGAATCATCTAAAGATTGACCGCTCCTTCATCAATGGCCTACCAGATGATACAGATAACAGAATACTGACAGAGACGATTGCTCTGATGGGTAAAAAACTGGGCATGACTATCATTGCAGAGGGAGTTGAGACCCAAGCACAGGCAAGTTTTCTAAAAAGGCTCAATGTGGATTTTGCTCAAGGCTACTACTATGCAAAACCGATGCATCGTAGAGATTTTGAAACCTACCTATCCGGCTCACCTCAGCAGCAAGTAGGTAGCTGATCAAGGCCTATCAACACTTATCATCTCTTCGGTTTACTCAATTCCGGTACTTCACGAAATTTATCCAACAGATGGTAGAAGCTCAAAATTGGGTGGCGTAACATCATCCTCGGACCGGCATATCGCATCACTTGTTGTATTCGTTCACGCATATCCCTGGAATAGCAATGTACGGTACAATGATTACAGGCTGGTTTCTCCTCCTGAAATGGGCAAGTATCCAGACACCGACGTGCATAATCCAGCAGTTGAGAACATTCACTGCATAAAACACCATTTGTATGGTGATGATCTGTGCAAAAAATAACCATCATTGCCGTAATTGTCTGTTGTTCTCTCTTGATTCTATTTTTACTCATCGCTTAATAGTTCAGAAATATATTTTTCCGGTTAACAGTCAGCATGTGAAACTATTGACGTACAATATGTGAACAATTTTTCCACTGCTGTGAGAGATATCACAATATTCATTTGACCTGCTTCTGCTTATTTAATGGCCTCACTCAGCCATTGTGATTTATCGACTATAACACAGTAGTAATCACCCAATAACCTGTGCGGGAAAGGTTACAAAAATGAGTGTGGACTCAGTGAAAATCATAGCCGATAGAAGCAGGCTTTAATAGCCTAGCTTTAATCAAAATGGAATGTTTTATCAAATGAGGTGCCATCACCAGGTCTCAATGAAATTACACTGTCGGTCACAGAAAGTACTGGAGAAAACCTTGCTTATGTCAAAGAGAGTTTTAATGGTGCACAGATCATCAGACTGGATGAAAAAAAGCCACTTGAAGAGATTGAAGGCATTATTCAGGAGATCAGAAAGTTTTCACAAGTAGTGTATGTAGAACCGGACTTGATGATCTACCCCCCTCTATACGCCAAATGATTCGAGATACAGTGAACAGTGGCATTTCTTCGAGGATAATCGATAACTGGCAAATACGATTTCCCTAGGATCTAGGTCATATTATATTAAACAGGCAACTACAACGCTTCCTGCATGACTGAATTTGACGGTATTATCGGCAAGATTGGTTAAGACCTGACTAAGGCATCATTGATCTCCAATGAGTATTTTAGGGACATTCTCAATCAATTTAACTGTAAGATGGATGCCTCTTTTTTTATGCTTTTAACCTGACCGGATTAACCATATTGTCCATGACTTTTTTAAGTTGGAAATCGTTTTCTTCAAGCTCAGTTTTTCCAGCTTCTATTTTTGAAAAGTCAAGAATATCATTAATGATACCAAGTAAGTTTTAGCAGATTGATGTGCTTTTGTGATGTAATTCTTTTGTTTGTCATTCAGTTCTGTTTGCATGCAAGATGCATCATTCCGGTAATCCCATTTATAGGCTTACGGATTTCATCTTCAAATGATTCTGTCTTGCCCGTTAAAAAATCCTCAACCTTGCCGGGCACCCAGTCTTTATCATCTGGATGAACCAGTGTTTTCCAGGTATCCAAACTATTATCCAGTTCAGTCTCTTCGAAGCCCAGCGTGCTTTTCCAGCGAGGGGGTAATAGACTTCGTCTCGTTTGTACAACAAGATTAGATCGCAGCTCGCATTCTCGGTAAGCGCCAAGACCTCGATATCAAATCGGTTATTGTAATCCGACAAGCTAGATCCGGGAGTATTTCCACGTGCAGAGACAGATCATCATCCAACACGGTGAGGACTTGAAAAAAGCAATATAGGTGTTGTCACCATGACGATCATGACATAGATCAATATTTCACATATTGACTACCATTTCACATACATTTTCAACCACGAACCCAGATTATCTCCTTCAAAAGAATTCTACCAAAAGCTACCATGTAGATAGTTGCTCTGACTTTCATTAGCATAGTGACTCAAATAGTAGCACTAGGTGTCTATCAACTCTGCTGTGATATTCTCCTCCTACTACACAATAACCAATAATTACTCACGTTCATACATGGGTATTTATCACCTATATCGGCAGGGTTCAAATTAACAGGCCGCTATGAAAGCAAACATCCCATGAATAAGCGCCCCATTCAATCTCCGCTCAGTATTGTCTTCATCTACGCTTCGCTATCCACCATATGGATATTGTTGTCCGATAAAGTGGTTGAGATGGTCGCCAGCTCCCCCAGCCAGATTACACTGATCAGCACCGCCAAGGGTTGGCTGTTCATTGCAGTGACCTCACTGCTGCTGTACTGGCTGATCAAACAATACCTAACTCCTGCAGATGCCCAACCGAGCGCCACTATACAGGACGTCCGTTCGATATGGTTGCCTGTTACTTTATTGACTTTTTCAATAATCACCCTGACCACAATCCTTATCTATTTTACATTCCAAGAAAAAAAAGCGTTCGAGATTAGAAGCCTACAGACCATAGCGGATCTTAAAGTCGAACAATTAGACAATTGGCTTCAGGATCGCCGGTTCGATTCACGTTTCATACAACTCAGCCAAGACATACCTACAACATTTCGTGCATGGCGAAAAAGCAATGACCGGTCAGATTTACAGAAACTGGTTAACCACTTGCAGCAGATAGAAAAAATCGGCCTATTTGAGGGTGTCAGACTTCTGGATGGTGAGGGCAATAGTGTTTGGAGCAGCACAATGCTTCACTCACAAATAGACAGCACATCACGCAGCGCTTTCTTACGCATCGCAAAATCGAACCAAATAACTCGGTTTGGTCCTTATCTGGATAAACAAGGCAAGGTACACCTGGATTATGTCGTACCGTTCAATAAAGACACGTTCGATATCAGTCCAATTCTGATATTACATCTGGACCCTGCTTCCTCCTTTCTTTCGTCAATCAGCAAATGGCCCGTACCGAGTAAGAGTGGCGAAGTCGTTTTATTCCGTCTCGACGGATCGGATGTGGAGTTTCTGAATGCTTTGAAGCACGCTCCCAATTCCGCCATGCAGCTTCGCTGGCCCCTTTCAGACAAGAAGCTGCTCGCTGTACAACTGGCCCGTGGGGATTTAGACATTTCTCACATCGTCAAGGGAAAGGACTACCGCGGCGTGGCTGTCTTCGGTGTTGGTCGCAGTATACCTGATACTGATTGGTTTCTTTTGACAAAGATGGACTGGTCAGAACTCTATGGTGAAGCGCTCAGCAGCTCCGCCTGGATTGCATTAACTGGATTGCTGGCACTATTCATAGGTATCTTCGGGTTCTATCTAATGCGCCAACATCAACAGCTTGCCCTGGTAAATGGTTTACACCAGGCTCAGACAGAGCGATTGCAAGCACTGACTCTAATGACCTCTATCGCTAACAGCTCAACAGATGCCATTTATGCCAAAGATCGTGAGGGTCGGTACACCCTCTTCAATAACCGAGCTGAGCAGATCATCGGTAAATCCAAAGAAGAGGTGTTGGGTCATGACGATACTCTGCTGTTTCCTCCCGATCAGGCTGATTTGATTAAGGAAAATGACAGATTATTGGTGGAGCAAGATACAATGACCACCTTCCATCAGGGACTGGATACCAATGAAGGTCCGGTTACCTTTTTGACGACAAAGGGTCCCCTGCGGGATGAAGCCGGTGAAGTGATCGGTGTCTTTGGCATCTCTCGGGATATTACAGCGATACACAAGATAGAACAGGAACTACGTGAGAAAGAGACACGTCTGCGAACCCTGTTTCATACCCTGCCCGATCTGATTTGGTTAAAAGACCCCGGAGGGATATATCTTGCCTGCAACCCAGCGTTCGAGCGTTTATTTGGTGCCACCGAACAGGAAATACTCGGTAAAACAGATTACGACTTTGTCGATAAGGAGCTGGCGGACTTATTCCGAGCCAATGACCGGGCTGCCATGGATGCAGGCGACTCCCTATCAAATAATGAGTGGGTCACTTTTGCCGACGATGGTCATCGGGCCCTCTTGCTGACCACAAAAAACCCGTTCTTTGATGATCAGGGCACATTGATCGGTGTACTTGGGATTGGTCGGGACATCACATCCATCCCTGCATCAGGTTGAAGAGGCACTGCGAGAAAATACTGAACATTTTCGCCTCTTTTATGAACAGGCACCTGTCGCGTATGAGTCACTCGACGCTAACGGTTCTATCTTGGATGTCAACCCCGCGTGGCTTGAACTGCTAGGGTTTGATCGCAATGACCGGGAGAAGGTGATCGGACGATCAATCAGTGATTTCATCATCCCTGACCAACATACATTACTGGATAAGCGTTTTGGCGATTTTCTGACCAACGGCAAGGTTCACGACACTGAATATGATCTTCAACGTATTGATGGTCGTTTAGTGACGGTCTCTGTAGATGGACGAACAGGCCATGATACACAGGGTAATTTTCAGCAGACCCACTGTGTTCTGCATAATATTACAGAGCGTAAACAACATGAGAGAGATGCTGAGATTCAGGTCCGTCGTGCGGCAATACTGCTGGAACTACCCCAGATTGCCGATCAGCTCGATGAGACAGGTTTCATGCAACATGGCCTTGAATTGGCAGAAGAACTGACCAGCAGTCTGATTTCCTTCATTCATTTTGTCTCACATGATGAGCAGGACATCGAACTGGTTACCTGGTCCAAACATACACTGCAGGAGTATTGTCAGACCGTTCATGACAAACACTACCCAGTCAATGATGCCGGTATTTGGGCTGATGCATTGCGTCAACGCAAACCCGTAGTGTTCAATGATTACCTAAGCTATCCAGACAAGCATGGTTTGCCGGAAGGGCATGCAAAGCTGACACGCATCATCAGCATACCTGTGATCGAGAATGACAAGGTGGTGATGCTGGTCGGTGTGGGTAATAAGCCGACCAATTATACGGCCCTTGATGTGGAATCCACCCAACAGATCGCTAACGAGATCTGGCACATTGTACAGAGTCGCAGATATATGGATGCGTTGGCTACTAGCGAAGCACGCTACCGCGAGTTGATCGACAACATGAGCGATGGCGTTGCGGTTTATGAAGCAGTCGATCATGGACAGGATTTCGTCTTCAAGGAGTATAACAAGTCAGGTGAACGCATTGGTAGAAACTGCCATGAAGAGGTGATTGGCCGTCGCGTCACCGAGGTTTTTCCCGGCATAAAAGAATTGGGGCTACTGACTGTTTTTCAACAGGTATGGAACACCGGCAAGGCAGAGTACTTTCCCAGCAGTGCCTACCAGGATGAACGATTGCTAATCTGGGTTGAAAACTATGTCTATAAGCTTCCAGGCGGTGAAATTGTTGCTGTTTTCAACGATATCACCGAACGCAAACAGGCCGAGGAGGCACTCAAGGAGAGTGAGGAGAAGTATCGACTGCTCATCGAAAATCAGACAGACCTGGTGGTTAAAGTGGATTTGCAAGATCGGATTCAATTCGTCAGCCCATCCTACTGTGAGCTGTTCGGAAAAACGGAGGATGAGCTGTTGGGTTATTCCTTCATGTCACTGGTGTATGACGATGACCGGGAAAAGACTGTTAAAGCCATGCAGACACTTTATCGACCACCCTATACTGCCTACCTGGAGCAGCGCGCCATGACCAAACTGGGCTGGCGCTGGCTGGGTTGGGTGGATACAGCGATACTCGATGAAGACGAGAATGTAACAGCGATCATCGGTGTCGGACGTGATATCACCGATCGAATCCAGGCAATGGAAGCACTGCGAGATAGCCAGCAACGCTATCGTGCCGTCGTGGAGGATACGCCGCTTCTGATCGGCGTTTATCTACCCGATGGAGAGCTCACTTTTGTCAATAAGGCCTACAGTGACTATTTCGGTAAAACACCTGAAACATTGGTCGGCACGAACTTTCTAGAGCTGATCCCGCAGCAGGATCGAGAAAGAGTTATGGCCAACATACGCACATTGTCCCCTGAGGCTCCCACTCAATCCCATGAGCATCAGGTTTTCTCCCCTACAGGTGACATTCGTTGGCATCGTTGGACTAACCGTGCCTTGTTCAGCACTCGGGGTGATACTGTCTCTTATCAAGCCATCGGGCAAGACATCACCGATCGTAAACTGGCTGAGATAGAGGTACGTCGCCTTAATTCCGAATTGGAAGAGCGTGTCGCCGATCGCACCATGGAGCTGGAATCGGCCAATAAGGAGCTGGAGGCATTTGTCTACTCCGTCTCCCATGATCTGCGGGCACCCTTGCGGGCAGTCACGGGTTTTGCCCATATTCTCGCTAATCGTCACCGTAATAACCTCAACGATGAAGGTCAACACTACATGGACAATGTAGTAGAAGCCGGCAACCGGATGGGTACGTTGATCGAAGACCTGTTGCAATACTCTAGAACCGGTCGTGGTGCCCTGCTGATGAGGCCGGTGGAATTATCGCCCATCATTCAAGGATTGGAAGTCACCTTTGCTGAACGGATACAGACAAACCATGCAAAATTGATCGTCGATGAACCCCTCGCCGCACCGCTGGGTGATGCCACCCTTGTTGGACAGCTCTTCAGTAACCTGATTGATAATGCGCTTACCTACCATGAAGCCGACACTACCCCGGTGATCAAAGTGGCTGCGAAACGACAGGCAGATCAGATTATCATCACAGTCAGTGATAATGGCCTCGGTATCGCTCCGGAATATCACCATAAAATCTTTCAGGTATTCCAGCGGTTGCACAGTCAGGAGGAGTACCCAGGCACCGGGATTGGCCTGGCTATCGTGGCAAAGGCTGTACGTATGATGGATGGTGAAGTTAAGGTTGAATCCACCCTGGGTGAAGGCAGCCGATTCACTATCCTATTACCGGTGGCGGAGATTCACTGAATATCTGTAGGGTGAACACAGGAAGCTTCTCTGTTGACAGTCTGGGCAAGAATATTCCAGGCTATCGGTCTAACTAGGCTTAACAAGAAAGGGTTCGGATATGAGTAAATCCGCAACAATATTACTGGTTGACGACAGTCGCATGGACGTCGAGCTCACACTCGACGCCTTCAACGAAGCCCGCCTTTCCAATCGGGTTGAAGTCGCCTACAACGGCCAACAGGCAGTAGACTATTTGATCGGTGTGGATGCATTTGTTGATCGTGTTCAATATCCACTACCTGATATAATTTTGCTGGATCTGAAAATGCCGGGTATCGATGGTTTTGAGGTATTGAAGAGGATCAAGGATACACCATTGATCAAACGCATACCGGTGGTCATTCTCACCTCCTCAAAGGAAGAGGGTGATCGGGCACTCTCCTATGATATCGGCGCCAACTCCTATCTGGTCAAACCGGTAGCATTCACAGGCTTTATCGATGTAGTCCGCCAGATTGAAGACTATTGGCTTACACTCAACGTAGGAGCAACGATGATGGATACCGGATCACACAGATCCTAATTATGGCAATACAGGTATTGATTGTCGAAGATTTGTCCTATGATGCGGAACTGATGGCTCTGCGTCTCAAGGATGAAGGTATCGACCTCAACTACCAGCGTGTACAGGGAGAGACCGCCTATCTGGAGGCCCTCACCAATCACCCTGATCTGATCCTCTGTGACTGGCACCTGCCCCAATTCAGTGGTCAACGTGCATTGTCACTGCTCAGAGAGCAGGATCTGGAGATACCCTTTATCATCGTCTCAGGGGGCATCGGTGAAGAAGCTGCCATCGATGCCCTGCGCCAGGGTGCAAATGATTATGTGTTGAAAGACCGCCCGGCTCGTTTGGGTGAAGCGGTGAGGCGGGTCCTGGACGACCAACGGCTTAGAAAGGACCACGAGCAAGCCCAGGAAAAGTTACGTCTGGCTGAGCGGGCTTTTCAGAACACTGCCGAGGGAATTACGGTTACGGATGTGGATGGCCACATTGTCTCAGTGAATCCTGCTTTTGAAACCATCACCGGCTACAGTGCTGTAGAAGCGATGGGGAAGAATCCCCGGGTACTCAAATCAGGCCATCACGACCCAGCCTTTTACAGGAATATGTGGAGCACCTTGATAAAGACCGGACATTGGCGGGGTGAGATCTGGAATCGTCGCAAAAATGGGGATGTTTATCCTGAGTGGCTCACCATCAAGACAAATTGGGCCAGACAACCCACTATGTGGGTGTCTTCAGCGACATAACCCGAATCAAAGAAGCACAGGACCAGATCAATTTCCTGGCCCACCATGACGCCTTGACACATCTACCCAACCGAGCCCTGTTCCATGAACGCTTCAACCATGCCTTGACACATGCACAGCGGGAAAAGGATTCGTTAGCCTTGCTGTTTATAGATCTGGATCGATTTAAAACAGTCAACGATTCTCTCGGGCACCCAATCGGCGACAAGGTGCTACTGGAAGTCAGTAAACGCATGAATGATGCAATACGTGCCAGTGATACATTGGCACGCTTAGGAGGCGACGAATTCGTACTGCTGCTGGAGGAAGAAACCAGCGCCCAGCATGCCGCAGTGGTGGCGCGAAAACTGATGGATATGTTCTCAGAACCAATGATGATTGGTAAGCACGAGTTGGTGGTAACCGCCAGTATCGGAATCACTCTCTATCCCAATGACGGTGACGATCCCGATATCCTTATTCGCCATGCCGACCGGGCCATGTATGAGGCAAAACAGCAAGGCAGAAATACTTATCGATTCTTCACAAAGGCATTGACTGAGGGTGCATTTGAACGTCTGATGATGGAAAATGACCTGCGTCGCGCGATCAGCCGAGGAGAATTGAAGTTACACCATCAGCCTCAGGTGGATTTAAACAACCAACAACTACTGGGGGTTGAAGCCCTGGTTCGTTGGCTACACCCTGAGCAGGGCTTGATCACACCCAATCATTTTATCGAACTGGCAGAGGAGATAGGTATCATTGGTGAAATTAGTACCTGGGTCCTGCATACCGCCTGTCATCAAATAGCCAAATGGGATCAGATTGGTTTTAGTGTGCCCCGTGTTGCTGTTAATCTTTCGGTACAGCAGATTGATCGCGAAGGACTAGTCACAACGGTTTCAGATGAGTTACGCAAGGCCGGCTTACTGCCAAAACGTCTGGAATTGGAAGTGACTGAATCGATGTTAATGAGAGATCCGGACCTGAGTCGCTCGGTACTCAGCGAACTCAGAAATTTAGGTGTAAAATTCTCGGTTGATGACTTTGGTACCGGCTACTCAAGTCTGGCCTATCTTAAGCTTCTCCCCCTGGACAGGTAATCTCCCCATTAATAATGGGACTCAAAAGTAGTCACTGTTAAGCTGTCTGAGCCAGCTTCTGTATCGGGGTGATTCCACCTAAT
>JAHXHU010000440.1 GCA_025656375.1 Candidatus Thiodiazotropha sp. (ex Ustalcina ferruginea)
CATCTAATAGCTTGAAATCGCTAAGGATGGTGACCTTCCTACAGAGGACTTTCACCTCATTAGTTCATACCCATGCTGGGCGTACACAAGTTGGTCAGTCACTTCGTCTACCTGAGGTATCACTGAAAAAGCTCTCAATCTTTTTTTCCGGACTCAATCTGGATACCATCGAGTTGGGACAAAGCAAGGCCCTATCAAAGGGCTGTTTTACCGATTGCCGGCAGATATTTTGTGCCAATAATAGTCAAATCAGCGCCTGGACTGACCCCCAATCACCCACCCTGTCGATGCAACTCCTACACCAGCTGGCTCACGCCGAACGCTGTGAGATTCAGGGTGGACGTGAGCGTTTTGTCTTATCCTGGCTACGTCATTTACCCGAGGATGTACTCACCTCTCTAGAACGCGGGGACCCCATCGATACAGAACAGATACACTTCGCCATGTACATGGAAAACCATGCTAAAAATCGAGCTGAAAGTGTCTGTCGGCGACTAAGGTGCCAGAGAGATTGAATCTGCTGCAAACCGACCTCATCGGCTGCCCCTACTGTGGAGAAACCATCGAAGTAGTGGTCGACTGCAGCTTGGAAATTCAGTCCTATATTGAGGACAGCTCAGTCTGCTGCCGACCACTCACTTTAGAAATCACCTACGGTGATGCACAGATACTCAAGGTTGTGGCAAAACGCGAAGATGACTAACCTAACGTCCTAGGAATCTGTCAGCTGGCCCTATGTTCATTCTCCATAGATCGCCTCCAGTGCCTTCGATAACACATCCCAAGACTGTTCATCAGCCGCCCGATTGTATTGCAACGGTAGTTCGAAGGCTTCACCAAACTTATCCGCGCCCGGATTGGTAAATGAGTGTTTGGCACCTGGATAGTTTGTAAAACTGTATTTCACTTCCGCCTGATCCATTTCCGACATGAATGCCTCGATATGCTCAGCCTTAACAAAGGGGTCGTCGGCCCCATTGAATACCAGAACCTCTGCCTTAACCACGCCCTTTGCCGCCAGGCTGGAGGTTGGAAGACTACCGTGAAAACTACCGAGCAGATCGAGATCGAGTCCACGCCTGGCCATCTCCAATACGATTCCACCACCGAAGCAGTAACCGATTGCAGAGATCTCATCCTGCGCCACAGTTTTATGGGATTGCAATAACTTCATTGCCGCCTCGAATCGTGCGGCTGCACTATCCATATTCTTCTTTACCTCTCCGGCAAATCGCCCGGCATCCTTTGGATGATCGGCCTGTTTACCATCACCGTACATATCGACAGCAAGCGCCGTAAATCCCATACCAGCCAGCTGTTCTGCACGACTACGGGCATAGTCATTGTGTCCCCACCACTCATGCACCACCAGAATACCCGGCCGTCTATCCTGCACAGCGTCATCGTAGGCCAGGTAGCCTTTCATCTGGGTCTCGCCTTGACGATACACCACCGGCTCACCCATCACCGCGCCGTGGGTGATAAGGGGAAGACAACACATAAAAAAGATCATTAAAAGCCTGTTCATCTCACCTCTTCTCCTGTTCAGCTAATGATTAACCCGGTAACCTAATATTTGCTCTACACATCGCATTGCACCAACGGTAACATTTCCCGCATGTACATCCCGCTTTTCATCTCACTGCTGTTGATCAACCTGACCTGTTCCGCGCTCGAGCTCTCTGTGACTGACCAAAATGGCAACGATATAGAAGTCGAGGTTGCTGAAGCCGATGGTGATCTACTGACACTCTGGCTGGTCGATCATGATGAGCCTCGGCACCTGTTCGACAGTCTGTTACGTCAAGTCAACCAGACTGGGATCGAAGTCTGGCGCGTCGATCTACTCCAATCCTACTTTCTTCCCCGCTCCAGCGAAACCGTTCGCACGCTGGATGGTGTGGGCGTAGCGGCGGTGTTGAATGCCGCTCATAAACGTAGCAATAAGCGCATACTCCTGGTCAGTTACGATCGCATGCCTTTACCACTCCTGCGAGGAGTCAACCATTGGCAGACAGGGCGTCCCGACTCTCGGCTACTGGGGGCAATCCTTCTTTATCCAAACCTGTTCGGCCCGCCACCAGTCGCCGGTGAAGCACCTGAGCTCGATCCTATTCTCGCCGCAACCATCTGCCAATGGTGATCTATCAACCAGCAATGGGCAGTCAGCGCTGGCGCGTGAACAGGGTGATGTCATCGTTGTGGCAGGCCGGCTCCCCAGCCTATGTCTATCTAGTACCTGATGTGAAGGATTGGTTCATCATGGGTGAGGACGATTATACGGAAGAGGACAAGCAGGCAGTCAACCGACTCCCTGCACAGATCAGTCTACTGGCCAAGTTGCTTGAACATCATCCTAAACCTGTTTCAGCCATGCCACTCCCCAAGGATAGCGTTCCTGCCGGTACAATCCATACCCTAGTCCGTGATAACGAGGGAAAACAAGCACCCGAACTAAACCTCACTGACTGTCAGGGTCGACGTTTGAATACCCGTTCACTTCACGGCAAGGTTATCCTGCTCAACTTCTGGGCCTCCTGGTGCCCACCCTGCGTCGAAGAGATCCCTTCACTGAATCGCCTTAAGGCGCATTATGAAGATCGAGATCTCCATATTGTCTCCGTCGACTACCGTACCGTGAAACGGAACAGGAGATACAGACATTCCTCAAGGATATTCCAGTCGATTTCCCTGTATTAATGGACCGGGATGGGCTGACCTCCCTGGCTTGGCAGGTTTTCAGCTTTCCAAGCTCCTTCATCATCGATCGACAGGGGCGAATCCGCTACTCCGCCAACCGTGCCATCAACTGGGATAACCAAGAGGTGGTTCAGGCCATCGATGCACTGCTGGCTGAGCAGTAATTAGCCATGATTGGTGGGGCAGGGCCCCACCATAATGTGCTGAAAGTCTAGGCAAATCCCTGTATTAACGATTCAGAACACGATTATTTGTCACGATACAATTGCTGTGTGTGGCAGGTAATCAGACAGATGTATGCCTCATAGGAGGAATTTAGAGTGGCTTATCTGACCTGAACCACAGAGGACGCTCGTGACAATGAATAAAAAAGCGTGACAGATATCCAGTTACAAATAAGCTATTTATAATAAACTTATTTAGTCTCACTCAAGTAGCACAGTCCAATGCCCAACACCACCAGCAAAAAAAAGGCGGTGCCTAAGCGTTCTGCCAGCGCCACAAAAGTCAGTAAAAAGAGTACTCAAAAAAGGCAACCCACTCAAACCACAGCACAAACATCACCAAAAACGGCTACCAAATCGACTAAACAGTCGAGTGATGGTCGTATATTACCAGGATTGCTACAGGGCCTTCAGTCGGTTTTCGATAAGATCCATAAGGACAACCGTGTCCGCGAGGATCACCAGGAGAAGATCATTGAGGAGTTCAGTGATCGATTGACCCAGGCCTTCAAGCAGACCCATTCCGAAGCGGAAGAGAAGGAGAGGCTGTTACAAGAGAGACTGGATGCCATCGAAAAGGAGCAATCCTACAGGATCCAGCGCATTAAGCTGTTTTCCCTACCCGGCACACTGATTGCGATTGTTGCTCTGATCTATCTGTTCTACGTTGTTCATATCATGGAGCGCTCCATGACCAGCATGTCTACAGACATACATCAAATCCAGGGTCACATCGCCTCCATCGGAACAGATACCCATGCAATGTCCGGTGGTGTCACCGAAATGAATCAGCAGATGTCCCAGATGAATGGAAATATGCAGGCTATCACAACCCAGGTTAAGGGCATGAATGGCAACATGAATCACCTTAACCGCAATGTGGGAGTGATGACCCAGGATGTGGGTGCGATGTCACATACGGTCAGTCCGGTGATGAATGGCATGGGTAAATTTTTACCGTTTTAATCTATTCGGCAAACGCCGGCCCTGCGACAACTAACTATCACCAAAACTGGTACCCACCCGTTTTGCGCTGACCACCCATGGGTGATCTGGCGGCACCAGCTTTTTATTGCCGGCCACTTCAACCAAGGGAATGGGCACTGCCAAGTCACCTCGTGCCGCCACCATCACACCAAAAATTTCTTCAGCAATCAGGTCGGCGCAGGCTGTTCCCAGGCGTGTGGCAAGTAACCTATCAGCCGCCGACGGGGTTCCTCCACGTTGCAGATAGCCGAGGATGGTTACCCGAGACTCCAGGCCAGTCAACTCCTCAAGCTGGCGCGACAGGGTAACGGTATGATTTGCATGGGCAGCCTCAAATGAAGCCAGTTCAGCCTTTACCTTTTTTCGCTCTTTCTTATCCGTGACCCTGCTTTTCTTGTCACGCAATCCTTGATATCGCTCAGCATCACCTTTGGGCAGCGCCCCTTCAGCCACTGCAACAATACTGAAAGGCTTACCTCCAGCAGCACGCCCTCGAATAGCCTCTGCCACACGCTCTATATCGTAAGGTATCTCAGGCAACAGAATAACATCAGCACCGCCAGCCACACCTGATCCCAAGGCTAACCAACCGGCGCGATGACCCATGATTTCCACGACGATAATACGATGGTGACTGTGGGCGGTACTGTGCAGACGATCAATGGCATCGGTGGCGATACCTAATGCGGTATCGAAGCCACAAGTCGTGTCGGTAAGCACTACATCGTTATCGATGGTCTTCGGCAGAGTAATGACATTCAATCCCTCTTCCACCAGCTGTAAGGCATTTTTCTGGGTACCCCCACCTCCAATGCAAACCAAGGCATCGAGGTGATGAGCTTGGTAGTTTTCTACGATGACATCCGTCATATCCTGACGTTTGCCATTGAAATGCATTCGGTGGGGCTTATCTCGGCTGGTTCCCAGGATAGTTCCTCCTCGAGTGAGGATTCCCGATAGCATGGTGCCATCCAGTTGCATGGTACGATTTTCGACCAGACCCCGAAAACCGTCACGTATACCGATAACCTGCATATCGTAGAAGCCTGAAGCCGCTTTCCCAACACCGCGAATGGCGGCATTGAGGCCAGGACTATCGCCACCTGAGGTCAATATACCGATATGTTTAGTCATGGAGACTCCTACTGATTAAGACTGCCGAATGCAGAGGTATGAGATTCTGACTACGACCACACTAACTCTCCATCCAGCGGACCGAAGCGGCATGCCGCACTCGCAGCCGTTGCTGCCCATTTCGCAGGTAGATCCACCCTCGCGCCTCAAGCAAACTGTAGAGGAGTGATTCCGGGTCTTCAATTGCAAAAGACTTCCAGTCGTCCCAAGTTATACGGAGCGCTAATCCACCTTCGAGATTCAACCATACACCACTGCGACTCTGACCAACCCGGATAATATAACCACGGAGCAGATGGAAGCCTGTCTCATCCCCACGTAATGATGATGCTTCCTGTACTGACCGACCCCAGACTCCCAGACCCGCCACACGGGCCCTATTCTCCGCAGTTGCGTAACAGGCAAGATTTTTCAGATTGGGTGGGACAGCAATTGCGTAACCAACGCCGAGCTGGATCAGCTGCCGATTGATGTTATCGCCTTGTTTGGTGTAGAGATGAGCAAGTTGACGACGATATCTATCACGACTCTTAACTCCCGCACACACTTTGACCTGCCGGTCACTTAGGTCCACAAGTCGCTCTAACGCTTGCTTGGCTCTCTGTGCACCAGGGTCATCATCGGCACCCAGTCGTCCAAGCTCTGGGGTGTTGATTCCAATCAGACGAATGGTTCGTCCATCCCTCAGGTGGAGCGTATCGCCATCATAGACACTGGTAACCTCATACAGTTTTCCACGACATGGAGTACATGAAGCCGCATTGGCGATGGGTGGGGATAGGCTGGATAGGGACAGCAGCATTAAAAAGGCCCCGCATTGCGGAGCCCTTTTAAATACTTTAGCTATCTCGACCAGCAGCGCCATGACGACACACAGCAGCAGTGAAGTTAATTTAGCGGTTATACTTCTTGCGGAACTTGTCCACTCGGCCGGCAGTATCGAGGATCTTCTGCTTGCCAGTATAGAAAGGGTGGCAAGAGGAACAAACCTCAACATGGATCTCTTCCTGACCCAGGGTGGAACGTGTGACAATTTCGTTACCACAACTACAAACGACTTTGATCTCCTCGTAACGAGGATGAATATCCGGTTTCATGACTGACTCACTTGTGAGAAGGATATCTTAGACAATCTACCCACTTGGGCAGGGAAAGCGCGGAATGATATGCCAAGACGCGCGTCAAGGTCAAGTCTCTATCAACGAGAAGGCTGTATAGGGAAATCCACAACAATACCTTTTTTGCTTATTGGACCCTCCTTGATCCCTACCTCGCCTTGCAGGTATCCAAGCAATCCTTGTGGTCCGACCATATGTTCCCACATCATGCTGGAGATCTTTAGACATCCACTTAAAGGAGAGCGGTTCCTACGCTCTTGATCGATACGCCATTGAAGCTGACGCATCCGCTGTTGCCGGTCTACCGGCAACTTGGCAATGAAATCATCGATTGCCTCCTGTCGCATATCCTCAAAACGTACCGGATCTCTCTTCGCCAGATAGAGAAGGTGATCGAAATCAAACTTGCGGTTGTCTAACTGTGTCATCTGACGACCCTCCTACGACTATATAGGAAAAACTACCACAGCAAACCACAACTGTCCCCGATGGAAATTCCTGAATTTCGAGTATAGCGCAGACACACTCATGGCTATTGCCTTAAAATACAGTCAGTTAGCACAATGCCCACGCACTTGACAATATTTTGACTTCTGCTACTCAACCAAGCAGGTGTTCTCCCCCTTGGACCACAATCACTTTCAAAAGTTGATCAAGCCTTATGTGCTGCCGGGTACCATCCCTAAGCTCCAATTCTAAAAATTCTGCTTCGTCATGGGTTAGTACATCTATTGGTAGCGCCCTTGCACGATGCTCTCTGTTATCTTCATCACGCCAGCAGAGGTCTAATAATGACCTTCTCATGACTGCATATTGAAAGGCCTCATGTAGCGCACATGAGATGGGTTGGTAGGGTTCATTGGCCATCTTTCTGTTACATCTTCTCCAAGGTATTTCAATGATATCTACACTATTTGCTATTGGACCTAAAACGGCCTTAAAATCAGCAGGTTCTATTCATCCTGAATGCTTGAATTCAGGTACATGCTAAAGGTCTGGGGAGTTATGGCAAACATTAAAAAGGCGAGTCGTATCATCCATAAAATAGAGGGTGAATCAGGCGAGATCGCTAATAAAAGCAGGACATCGGGCAAAAAGAGCGTTGTTCGAAAAGGCCGTAAATCCACAAAAGCGAAGACAACAGCGATCAAGATACCCGCTGGTAAGTACGGTAACCTGCCCGGTCATCCTGATGTGATCTTTCAGGTCAAGGAAAAAGGTCCAAGACCCAAGGCCCTAAAGGCCTATGCTGAGGAGATGGGTATAGAGGCCCTTCTGGATAAGTGTCGGCTTTGATGAAGGCTAGACAAGCCCATAAAAACCGTGGATGTAGTACCTAGGGCCTTGCTGATTGGAAATGACTGCCGGCAATAACAATCAAATTAGCATTATCAGGCCCTAGTGTCCTTACTATTATTACTCCGCAGTTCTGGAATCATGCTGCATTGACAGGACCTGATCCAGTGGCCATTAGAGGTGATGGTCTAACCACACCATAACCCTGCGCATAATCCACACCGATATCGATTAACTGCTCAAGGATTTGATCGCTTTCGACATATTCTGCAATGGTCTGTAACCCCATTAAGTGCCCGATTTCATTAATCGATTCCACCATTGCTTTGTCGACGGGATCTTTCAACATGTTACGTACAAAGCTTCCGTCGATCTTTATGTAGTCCACAGGCAAGCGTTTGAGGTAGGAAAAGGATGACATGCCTGTACCGAAGTCATCCAGCGCAAAGCGAAAACCGCGACGTTTCAATAAGCTGATGAAACGTGCTGCCTGATCCAGCCGACTGACCACGGCCGTTTCGGTAATTTCAAATGAGATCTTTTCAGCTGGCAGATCATATTTCCGCAACTGTGTCAGGATGTATTCGTGTAGATTCCAATCACCCAGCGATTGACCGGAGAGGTTAATCGCGCAAAGCCCCAATTCCTCTAGTCGTTGCGGATTTTCTGAAAGCCATTTGAATGCATGACCGATCACCCACCGGTCTAGACTGCCCATGATATTGTAGCGTTCTGCCGCAGGGATAAAGGCACCTGGCATGATCTGCTTTCCCCGCTCATCCTGCATACGAAGCAGCACCTCAATATGTTCATCACCAATAGCGGTGCTACGGAGTGACATGATCGGCTGTTGTAACAGGGAAAAACGCTGTTGATCGATAGCACTCTCAATTCTGCTGACCCAACGTATCTCCCCCTGTTGTCGATTGATCTCTTCATCGTAGGGCTGAAAAACGTGAATCCGGTTTCTCCCCATGTCCTTCGCCACATAGCAGGCAGCATCGGCCGAACTAAGCGCACTGTGGGGACTCTCTGTTGTGGGCCCAATCGCGAAAATACCGATACTCACACCGGTTGAGAAAGTCCTTCCCTCCCAGGAGAATCTATAGTCCTTTACCACACTACATATCTTATTGGCCAATCGTTGCGCCTTGTCGAGCTGACAATTCTCCATCAGCAAACCAAATTCATCTCCACCAAGACGCGCTAAAATATCATTTCCATTGATAGTTCGTTGCAGTCGATGCGATAGCTGCCGCAACATCATATCGCCTGCCACGTGACCACAGGTGTCATTGACCAGCTTGAATTGATCAAGATCCATATACAGCAGTACATGCTGTATGCCATGATCCTTTGAATCGGAGAAGGCCTGTCGCAAACGTTGATCAAAGGCATGACGGTTGAGCAGGTGGGTCAACGAATCATGAGTTGCAAGAAAGCGCATTTCACGCATCATGGAACGGGTTGACGTGACATCACGAAATACTGTCACCGATCCCTTGAATCGCCCCTCCTCCTGGATCGGATAGGTTGAATATTCGACGGGAAACAGGGTCTCATTCTTACGCAGGAACGACTCATCTTTGACCCGTACCGCTTCACCACGATGTAAAACAGCTCGATTAAAAGATTTACCCGCTTCATCAAACATGCGTACACACTTGTGTATGGGTTGATTCAGCAACTCCTCACGGGAATAGTCAAGCATCGCGGCAGCCGCTTTGTTGATAAAAGTGCAGAGGCCATGCTCATCAATGCCAAATATCCCCTCTCCGGTCGACTCCAGCAATAACGACATCTGTTTGTAAACATCCTCAAGCTGCTTCGAAGAAACTTCAAGGGATTCATGCGCAGCCTGGTGTGCTTGGTTGCGTTCATAATTTTCAATGGCAAAGGCAAGGTCATTGACCATTTCATCTAACAGATCATGCACAGTAATCGCAAAATAATGACGCTCTTGTGCGTAGACATTCAGAGCCGCCACTACTTGCTGATGAACTACAATGGGAAATACAGCCGCAGAACGGCCGCCACTTAAGCGTGCCAAGCGATGCCAGGGGGTTTTACCCGGATCGGCATCTACTTCATCGACGACAGACGGACACTTTCCATATACCGAAATGGCCAGCGGACTGTCTGCCTGTGGATCAGTGAGATCGATATCGAATTGACAGGCCTTGAGACTTTGAAGGTTGATTCCTGCACTGGCTATAGGCTGAACGGTTTTGCCAATAGTATTCACTTCGCCAATCCAGGCAGCGTTGAAACCGCCGAAGGTCACAGCAATATCGCACACCCGTTCAAACAATACTTGAGGAGAGCTGTTACGCAGAATAGTCTTACTGGTTTGTGAGAGAGCCGCATAAAGTCCTTTCTGACGCAAGTGAGTCTTCGATCTCGTGATGTCATTTATGCGTCCCAGGCATAAAAGACACTCGATCTTTGACAGCCTATTCATGCCCCTGCCGT
>JAHXHU010000058.1 GCA_025656375.1 Candidatus Thiodiazotropha sp. (ex Ustalcina ferruginea)
AGCTTGCGAGGTGATCACGCAGTGTCAGTGACCAGGACGGCAGGGGCATGAATAGGCTGTCAAAGATCGAGTGTCTTTTATGCCTGGGACTCATAAATGACATCACGAGATCGAAGACTCACTTGTTTAGCAGTACGCTTAAAATATCAAAGTTTATGTTGTAGATGAATTGTTGGAGAAACAGACATAAAGATATACCAATAAAACATAAGATTAGTATATAAATAATAACGAATATTGATTGCTTGGTAATATCTATTGTGTGCCATTCAGATTCCACTACTTGTCAACAACGTAGAAAATCCGAGCGTTTTACCTGAGACGTTCAAGGGGATTCGTTTAGGTTAACCATGACAATCCAAAAAAAATGAAACTTATACTAAGATGAACGTGGTCGATATAGAGTAATACCCTACTATCTAAGCGGCTATTATTTTCCATCGAATGAAACATTTTCACCGAGGTTTTTGTCAGACTTCTGCCGAAAGGCAACAATCTCACATTTATTCCAAGGTCTTGGAGGCGTTATTATGAATAAAAAAGCAACAACCGCTATTGTCGCTGGTGCAATTACAACTGCATTGGCAATGTCCCCAATTGGTGTGGCGTCCGCAGGGGATTCCGAAAAATGCTTCGGCGTAGCCAAAGCAGGGAAAAATGACTGTAAAGCGGGTCTTGGCACCAGCTGTGCAGGTACTTCCACTACCGATGCCCAAGGCAATGCCTGGATGCTGGTTCTGAAAGGTACCTGTGAAAAAATCGTCGGCGGCAGCTTGGCGGAAAAATAAATATAGCTCTATAACGATGCAGGAAGCAATATCAACGCACGGTTCAGAATCTGCCCCGGTTCCATAGCGAGCCGGGGCAGGCCTGAAGTCTCAACATTACCAATCTATTATTGATCAACAGCCCGATATTGGCTGGTTTGAAGTACATCCTGAGAACTATATGGAAAAGGTGGCCCTCCATTACGCTACCTTGAACGTATTCGCCGTGACTACCCACTCTCGCTACACAGCCTAGGCACCTCTCCTGGAGCCATGGCTATGAATGGTACACCCATGATCTTATGCCATTGATCTACACGGAAGAGACACTGCAATTGATAGTGGACCCTATCAACAGGTACAGAAACCCTACAAAGACAGATCCTCATTGAAAATCCGTCCAGTTACCTGCAATTTACAAATGTGAAATTCCTGAGCAGGTTTTTTAGGTCGAAGCAGCCAAATGCAGCGGTGCCGGTTTACTATTGGATATCAATAATGTGTTTGTATCCTGCAGCAATCATGGATGGAGCATAGAGGAGTATCTGGGCGCCGTCCCTGCCGGGTTGGTCGGCGAGATTCATCTAGCTGGCCATTCGATACAAGAGCTTGAAGGACAACCCCTTCGCATTGATGATCATGGCTCAACCGTTTGCCCGGAGGCCTGGGAACTTTATCGACACTATATCGATGCCAATGGTACTGCCCCCACCCTGATTGAGTGGGACAGTAATATTCCACAGTTTGTCGAACTTTGCGGCTAAAGCACCTGACAATATAGGCCACCACAATAGTTACTACCTGAAAAAATTTATCTATCTATCCTTTGACCTTATATGCCAGACCCCTTATACTCCTCCCTCCTTACTGGATAGGCTCATATAGGGGTACCGGGAAACCGGCATGCAGCTTACCGGAAACAACCAGATTCGAACCATCGTAGCGCTCCAATTTGGGGCAGCGCTGACCTTCGGCATGGTACTTCTGGTGTTCGGTAAAACCATTGCATTGTCAGGGTTTGTCGGTGGTCTGATAGCCGCATTGGGGAACGGCTTTTTCGCGCACAGGTCTTTTGCACATTATCGTGCGCAAGATCCTGGGAAAATTGCCGGCCGCATGTTTGGCACCGAAATCCAGAAGTTGATACTGACAGGTCTGATGTTCGGGTTGACAATTGTCACCATCAAACCGCTGAGTATCGGTGTATTATTGGGCTGCTATCTGTGTGTACAAGTAGTAGTTCCGCTGATTGTGTTGGTTTTTCAAGATAGACAGCATTCATAGGTTTTGGAAATATGGCTGGCGACGCCCTTACCTCTAGTGAATACATCAAGCACCATCTGACTAATCTGACCTTCGGACAGCATCCGGATGGTAGCTGGGGCATTGCGCACAGTGCCAGTGAAGCGAAGGAAATGGGTTTCTGGGCCATTCACCTCGATACCATGTTCTGGTCACTCCTGTTGGGTGCCCTGTTTATCTATTTCTTCAGCAAAGCAGCGAAGAGTGCCACCCAAGGTGTTCCCAGTGGCCTACAGAATTTTGTTGAATGGATCGTTGAGTTTATCGATACCAGTGTGCGAGGCTCCTTCTCTTCAAGGAATGCACTGGTTGCCCCCCTGGCACTGACGATTTTCGTCTGGATCTTCCTGCAGAACCTAATGGATCTGGTACCTGTTGACGTCATTCCCTCGATCAGTGGAATGCTGGGTATTCACTTCATGAAGGTGGTGCCATCAACCGATCCCAATGCCACTTTTGGTATGGCCATCGGCGTGTTCCTCCTGGTCCTCTTCTACAGTATTAAGATTAAAGGTATAGGGGGCTTCGCCGGAGAGCTGACCCTGCAGCCCTTCTCCTCCAAGAATCCAATAGTCAATCTCATCTTCGTTCCAATCAATTTTGTGTTGGAATTCGTCAGCTTGATAGCCAAACCCATCTCACTCGCCTTGCGTCTGTTCGGCAACATGTATGCCGGTGAAATGATCTTTATTCTGATCGCCATTATGTATAACGCTGGTCTTGTATTGGGGTTATTTGGTGGCGTTCTCCAGCTGGGTTGGGCGATCTTTCATATCTTGATAATTACACTGCAGGCGTTCATTTTCATGACCCTGACCATTGTCTATCTGGATATGGCGCATCACGAACACTAATTTTATTAACTACTAGTTCATTAAACGGGAGACCAATAATGGAACAAGCACTGCTGTACATTGCCGGCGCTATCATGATGGGGCTGGGTGCCCTAGGCGCTGCGGTTGGCATCGGCGTACTGGGTGGCCGATTTCTTGAAGGCGCCGCACGTCAGCCTGAACTCATCCCTATGCTGCGTACCCAGTTCTTCATCGTGATGGGTCTGGTCGACGCCGTACCTATGATCGCTGTGGGTCTGGCCATGTACGTACTGTTCGCTGTTGCCTAATTCGGGCCATTGAGCGAACTCTCTATCATCTCGTCCAACGAGAGGTAATTCCGGGATGAACATCAATCTAACTATGATAGGTCAGCTGCTCTCATTTGCGGTATTCGTGTGGTTCACGATGAAATATGTCTGGACCCCGATTATGGGTGCTCTGGAGACCCGCAAAAAAGAGATTGCCGACGGCCTGGCCGCAGCTGAGCGTGGACAGCACGAGCAGGAGCTTGCAAAGGAGCGTGCCAAGGATGTACTGCACGAAGCCAAAGCTCAGGCTGCTGAAATTGTGGCTCAAGCTCAGAAACGAGCAGCTGAAATTGTCGATGAATCCAAGGGTACAGCGCGCGCAGAAGGTGAGCGCATTCTGACAGCCGCCCAGGCGGAGATCGAACAAGAGGCCAATCGAGCACGCGAACAGTTGCGTGAGAAGATCGGCCTATTAGCTGTGACAGGCGCCGAAAAGATACTCAGAAAAGAGATCGGTGCCGATGCCCATCAGGACATCGTCGCAGCCTTGGCAGAAGAGATCTAGGGCAGAATTATGGCAGGTGAAGCTACCACAATTGCCCGTCCCTACGCTGAAGCGGTGTTTGCGCATGCCGATGAGAGCGGCAATCTTGAACTATGGTCCGAGATGCTGACTTTTCTCTCATCAGTGGTCGAAGATGAGGCATTTGCCCCCATCGTCAGCAATCCACTGGTGGAACAGCAGGCGCTGACTGAGCTATTGCTCGAAATTGCAGGTGAACGCATTAATGGTGAGGGCAGTAATCTGATTAGATTGCTGGTCCAGAATCGCCGTCTTGTCGTGCTGCCTGAAATCCAAACACTGTTTGAAGAACTCAAGGCAGATAAAGAGCGGATGATGACAGTTCATGTCACCTCCGCCTATGTACTCAAGCCAGCGCAGGAAAAACTCATTGCCGACGCCTTAAAGGCCAAGTTGGGACGCGATGTTACCATTACCAGTGAAAAAGATGCCGATCTGATTGGCGGAGTTCACATACGTGCTGGCGACATGGTAATCGACGGCTCTGTCCGTGGAAAACTACAGCAACTGGCGAACGAATTAGGAATCTAAGCGAGAAGCCATCATGCAACTCAATCCATCCGAGATCAGCGAACTGATCAAAAGCAAGATCGAAAAATTCGATCTTAAGACCGAAGCCCGCAACGAGGGTACGATCATCAGTCTGACTGATGGTATTGCTCGTATCCACGGTCTCGAGGACGCCATGTCCTATGAGATGTTGGAGTTCCCGGGTAACACCTATGGATTGGCACTCAACCTGGAGCGCGACTCCGTTGGTGCTGTGGTTCTGGGTGACTACAAGCACCTGAGTGAGGGTGATGCAGTCAAGTGTACCGGCCGTGTACTCGAGGTGCCGGTAGGTGAAAGTCTGTTGGGTCGCGTGGTCGACTCGCTGGGCAACCCGCTGGACGGAAAGGGAGATATCGCCGCAGAAGCGACCTCTCCCATTGAAAAGGTGGCACCGGGTGTTATCGAACGTAAGTCGGTAGATCAGCCCGTGCAGACCGGTATCAAGGCGATCGACGCCATGGTGCCGATTGGCCGCGGCCAGCGTGAGCTGATCATTGGTGACCGCCAGACGGGTAAGTCTGCCGTCGCCATTGATGCGATCATCAGTCAGAAGGGTACCGGCATCAAGTGTATCTATGTCGCTGTCGGACAGAAGAATTCCACCATTGCTCAGGTAGCCAGGAAGCTTGAAGAGCACGGTGCGATGGAGCACACGATCATCGTCGCTGCACCGGCTGCCTATTCCGCTGCCATGCAATTTATCGCTCCCTACTCCGGCTGTACAATGGGTGAGTATTTTCGCGATAAAGGCGAAGATGCACTGATTATTTACGACGACCTCACCAAGCAAGCCTGGGCGTATCGCCAGGTCTCTCTGCTGTTGCGTCGTCCGCCAGGTCGTGAGGCCTATCCGGGTGATGTTTTCTATCTCCATTCCCGTCTGTTGGAGCGTGCCGCGCGCGTCAATGCCGACTATGTGGAGAAAGTGACCAACGGCAAAGTCAAAGGTAAAACAGGTTCGTTGACAGCCCTCCCGATCATCGAGACCCAGGCAGGCGACGTATCAGCCTTCGTTCCGACCAATGTAATCTCTATAACTGATGGTCAGATCTTCCTTGAGGCGGATCTTTTCAACGCGGGCATACGCCCGGCCATTAATGCTGGTTTATCGGTTTCTCGCGTAGGTGGTGCCGCTCAAACCAAGGTCGTCAAAAAGTTGGGTGGTGGCGTACGTCTGGCCCTCGCTCAGTACCGGGAATTGGCTGCATTCTCCCAGTTTGCATCTGATCTGGATGAAGCGACACGCAAGCAGCTTGAACGAGGTGAGCGAGTAACAGAGCTGATGAAACAGGCTCAATATTCTCCGCTTTCGGTATCTGGAATGGCCGTCTCTCTGTTTGCTGCCAATGAAGGTTATTTGGATGATGTGGAAGCCACCAAAATAGTCGACTTTGAAAATGCATTGCAGGGATACATGAAGAGCTGCCAGAAGGCGTTGTTGGACAAGATCAATGAGTCCGGTGACTACAATGCTGAGATCGAGCAGACCCTGCACGACGCGCTAAAGGACTTCAAGGCCAACCATACTTGGTAAGTCAATCATGGTTCCACTAGATAAGGTTTAGAGTTATGGCGGGTGCAAAAGAGATCCGGACACAGATCGGCAGCATCAAGAACACCAGCAAGATCACCAAGGCTATGGAGATGGTGGCTGCTTCGAAGATGCGTAAAGCGCAGAGCCGCATGGCGGCGACCCGCCCCTACGCGGAAAAGATGCGTAATGTTATCGGCCATCTGTTTCACGCTCATCCTGAGTATAAACATACCTTCATGATCGAGCGTGAAGTGAAGCGTATTGGTTACATTATTGTCTCTTCTGACCGCGGGCTTTGCGGCGGACTGAACAACAACCTTTTCCGCAGGCTGTTTAAAGAGCTCAAAGAGCATCGGGATGCGGGTATTGAGGTGGATTTCTGTACCATTGGTAATAAGGCGCTTGGTTTTTTTGGGCGCTTTGGCGGGAATATAGTCAGTCAGGCCGTCCATTTAGGCGATACGCCACATATCGAGAATCTGATCGGTACAGTCAAGGTCATGCTGGATGCCTATGCCGATGGTAAGATCGACCGTATCTCTATTGCCTATAATCAATTCGTCAATACCATGACGCAGAGTCCGACCTTTGAGCAGTTGGTACCCATTATTCCATCGACCGCTGAAGAAGAACTCAAACACCACTGGGATTATATCTACGAGCCGGGTTCGAAAGAGGTACTTGATAATCTGCTTGGGCGCTATGTGGAGTCCCTGGTCTACCAGGCGGTAGTAGAAAACGGTGCGTGCGAGCAATCAGCAAGAATGGTGGCCATGAAGGCGGCTTCAGATAATGCAGGCGAACTGATCGACGAATTGCAGTTGATCTATAACAAGGCTCGCCAAGCTGCAATCACCCAAGAGATCTCAGAGATCGTTGGTGGTGCAGCTGCTGTCTGACGGCAGTAACAGTGCAACAGAATTAGTTTTTTATCTTTTGAGAGTCGCCTGGAGCGGCAAGAGGAACCAGAAATGAGTTCGGGCAAAGTGGTTGAAATCATCGGTGCCGTGGTGGATGTTCAGTTTCCACGCGGTGAGATGCCAAAAGTCTACGAGGCACTCAAGATCGACGTTGCGGATCTCACCCTGGAAGTCCAGCAACAATTGGGTGACGGTGTTGCGAGGACTATCGCTATGGGTTCAACAGATGGACTCAAGCGAGGTGTGACCGTGGAGTCCACGGGTGCGCCGATCAGTATCCCTGTTGGGCAAGGCACACTGGGTCGAATCATGGACGTACTGGGCAATCCGGTTGATGAGGCGGGCGATGTCAAGTATGACAAGCTGATGCCGATCCACCGAGAGGCGCCTAAGTTAGAGGATCAGGCTGCAACTACCGAGATTCTGGAGACAGGTATCAAGGTAATTGACTTGGTCATGCCGATTGTTAAGGGAGGCAAGATTGGCCTTTTCGGTGGTGCCGGTGTAGGCAAGACCGTTACCCTGATGGAGCTGATCCGTAACATCGCTGTAGAACATTCAGGCTTCTCCGTATTCGCTGGTGTGGGTGAGCGTACTCGTGAAGGTAACGACTTCTACCATGAGATGCAGGAAGGTGGCGTACTCGATAAAGTAGCCCTGGTCTATGGACAGATGAATGAGCCTCCTGGCAACCGTTTGCGCGTAGCATTGACCGGCCTGACGATCGCTGAAAACTTTCGTGATGAGGGGCGCGACGTACTGATGTTCGTGGACAACATCTATCGCTACACCCTGGCCGGAACCGAGGTATCTGCACTACTGGGCCGTATGCCATCTGCTGTAGGTTACCAGCCAACCCTGGCGGAAGAGATGGGTGCACTGCAGGAGCGTATTACCTCAACCAAGACAGGTTCTATCACCTCATTCCAAGCGGTGTATGTACCCGCTGATGACTTGACCGATCCTTCACCTGCAACCACCTTCGCCCACCTTGATGCAACCCTGGTGCTTTCTCGTCAGATTGCAGAGCTGGGTATCTATCCGGCGGTTGATCCGCTTGATTCCACATCCCGTATCCTCGATCCCAATGTGGTGGGTCAGGAGCACTATAGTGTGGCTCGCAACGTGCAGGGCACACTGCAGCGTTACAAGGAGCTGAAGGATATCATTGCCATCCTCGGTATGGATGAACTCTCCGAAGATGACAAACTGGTGGTGCAGCGTGCACGTAAAATGCAGAAGTTTCTTTCCCAGCCCTTCTTCGTGGCCGAGGTCTTTACCGGTTCGCCCGGTAAATACGTTTCATTGAAAGACACCATAGCCAGCTTCAAAGCAATCGTTGAAGGTGAATATGATCATCTGCCCGAGCAGGCCTTCTACATGGTCGGCGGCATCGATGAAGCTGTCGAACGTGGCGGAAAGGGCTAATTGCCCGGGAGTTAAAAGATGGCCATGACAATTCATGTGGACATCGTCAGTGCAGAGGGTGAGATCTTCAGTGGGTTAGCTGAGATGGTCTATGCCCCGGCAGTGATGGGCGAGGTGGGCATCGCACCCCGCCACACCCCGTTGGTGACACAGTTGAAGCCGGGCGAGGTGCGTGTCGATACGGGTAACAGTAAAGGAATGCAGCACTTTTATGTCTCGGGCGGTATACTCGAAATTCAACCCCATGTTGTCACTGTGTTGGCTGACACTGCGATCCGTGCCGTCGATCTTGACGAGGCAGCTGCGCAAGAAGCCAAGCGCCGTGCGGAAGATGCTATGTCTGACCGTAGTGCAGAGTTTGAATATGCCAAAGCACAGTCTGAGCTTGCTGAAGCGGTTGCACAACTACGTGCCATTGAGAGAATCCGTAAGGGTAAGCGTTCTTAACTTTCCCTATCTACCCAGGGCCTGATCTATCAGGCCCACGACTTCCTAGTTATGTCTAAAGAAATCATAAAAATCGGAAAATTCGTTTCCCTTACCTACTCGATTGCTGACCCTGAAGGCAACATTCTAGAACAGAGCGATCTCCCGGTAAGCTATATTCATGGTGGTGAAACTGAGTTGATCGGTGGAATGGACAAGGCCGTTGCCGGTAAATGCCAGGGGGATGCAGTCACTCTGACGATTCCATCGAGTCAGGGTTTTGGAGAGCATGACCCCTCGTTGACCTTTACTGATGCGGTTGAGAATGTCCCCCCTCAGTTCCGTCAACTGGGCGCAGAAGTACAGATGCAAAACGATGATGGTGAGGTTAAAAGCTTTATTGTCACAAAGATAGAGGATGGCAAATTAACAGTGGATGGCAATCATCCCCTTGCAGGTAAAACGCTTATCATCAATGTTAAGATTCTGGAAGTCAGGGAAGCAACCAAAGAAGATGCTATGCATGTAGGACTACCAGGACAGTCGCATACGCTCAACTAACCTGCGGATTTCACTTTAGAAACAGTCCGATTTTTATACAGGTTTCCTGCCGCAGTAATCACTGTTATTCAGGATGGGGTCTAAAGGCAGATTCTTACCGACTATGTCTGAACATGAAGGCGGCATCTATCTCACTTCAATTGTGAGTACGGGTCACAGAGGCATAGGCTATGTCTACAGAGTGTTCTTAAGGTATTCTCATACCTGACAAAGTGATTTCGAATAGTAAAGGAGTTAACTGATGCATCTAGGTGTGCTGATTTTGGCAGCGGGTGAAGGAACACGGATGCGTTCCAATCTTCCTAAAGTGCTACATCGACTGGCAGGCAAGTCACTGCTCGGCCATGTACATGATACAGCACGCTCTATAAATCCGGATGAAATTACCATTGTTTATGGCCACGGGGGTGACCAGGTCCCCTCTTCTCTGGCTGCGGCGGATCTGGCTTGGGTGGAACAGCGTGAACGACTGGGAACGGGCCATGCCGTGATGCAGGCACTGCCCTCACTGCAGAAAGTAGAGCAGGTATTGATTCTTTATGGTGATGTGCCTCTGATCAGTCATTCAACCCTGTCAGGTCTTTTGAGCTGTCTGGTTAAGAGTGATCTGGCACTTCTGACGGTTGACCTGCCCGATCCGACTGGATACGGCCGTATCGTTCGTGATGGTAAAGAGCGTATCACCCGCATCGTGGAACAGAAAGATGCCAGTCAACAAGAACAGGCGAT
>JAHXHU010000142.1 GCA_025656375.1 Candidatus Thiodiazotropha sp. (ex Ustalcina ferruginea)
CAACTGCTGAATTCATTTTTTCCTTCCTTTGCCATAAACCGGAACACTGGGAATTATAAATGAATATTTTATTCAGGACACTACACTAGATGGTGCGGTTGAGAGCAAACTTATGGAAGAGATTACAGAGGTCGATAACGATCTCGGACAGGAAATTCAGGACAATATGTTCGTCTTCGAAAACCTGATCGATGTGGACGACCGTGGTATTCAGTCCCTGTTGCGAGAAGTCAGTACCGAACAGTTGTTGTTGGCCTTGCGTGGCGCCGACGAAGCGCTTAAGGAGAAGATATTCAAAAATATGTCCAAGCGTGCTGCTGAAATGCTGAAAGATGATCTAGAAGCAGCAGCACCAGCCAAGCTGAGCGATGTTGAAGCCTCACAAAAAGAGATTCTTCAGGTAGCTCGCCGCTTGGCCGATGCCGGCGAGATCATGCTTGGAGGCGGCGGTGATGAGTTCGTCTAAACCTGTGGACGACCCCGATCTGGTTGAGGTCAGACAATGGCTACCACCGGAAATGAGTGATGGTAAAGTGGCTTCACAACGCATGTTGCATCCACCTACTGCCCCACCGACAGCCGCAGCGTTGGAAAAAGTTCAGAAGCAGGCCTATGAAGAGGGGTTCGAGAAAGGCAAACAAGAGGGATTCGAGTTTGGCCATCAGGAAGGGCTTGCTCAGGCTCAGCGTGACTTAAACCACTATACATCTCAGCTGGACAAGATGCTTAACACCTTTGAGCATCCATTACGCGATCTCGATGACCAAGTGGAAAAAGAGCTTTTAGGGTTGGTCATCGCTATCGTCAAACAGTTGGTGCGCCGTGAGGTGAAAAGCGATCCAAATCTGATAATCGGTGTTGTCCGTGAAGCTCTTTCAATACTTCCAGTCTTCTCACGCAATGTACGTCTGCTGTTGCACCCTGAGGATGCGGAGCTGATCAAAGAGGTGTATGCCCTGGGAGATACTGAAGTTGGTTGGAGCCTGATCGAGGATCCGGTCATCAATCGGGGTGGCTGCAAGATTGTGACCGATACATCACAGATCGATGGCACACTGGAATCCCGCCTCACCAGCTTAATTGCACCGCTTCTGGCTAGTGCTCGCTCCATTGATGAAGCGGTTGAAAATGAGTAGCACGACATGAATTCACCATCAAAGGGTTATCAGAGACATGCACTGTGGGCTGAAAGATTGCGTCGATATCAGGATCGTCTTGGTGATGATCGAGGCTTGGTGGTTGAAGGGCGGTTGACCCGGATGGTTGGTCTGACGCTGGAATCGATTGGTTGCCGTGCAGCGATTGGTGGTCAATGCGATGTGGTCAGCAGTAACGGCACCCATATAGAAGCTGAAGTGGTTGGATTCGGTGAAGAGAGTCTCTATCTGATGCCTACTGGCGATATACAGGGTCTCGAACAAGGGGCACGTGTTATCCCAACGGGTCGTGTTTGTGAAGCAGTCGTCGGCGATCACCTGCTTGGGCGAGTCATCGATGGTGAGGGAAAGCCCCTTGATGGTCTGGGTGCCATCCATACTGATGAACGTCGGCCCCTGACTGGCACGACATTCAATCCTTTAGCGCGTACTCCGATCCGTGAACCGCTGGATATAGGGGTTCGCGCCATCAATGCACTGCTCAGTGTTGGGCGTGGTCAGCGGCTGGGTCTGTTTGCCGGTTCCGGTGTAGGCAAGAGTGTACTGCTTGGTATGATGACACGTTACACCAATGCAGATGTTACCGTGGTGGGATTGATTGGTGAACGTGGTCGTGAGGTAAAAGAGTTTGTCGAAAATATTCTGGGAAAAGAGGGTTTAAAACGAGCAGTGGTGGTGGCTGTGCCAGCAGACAATCCACCGTTGAGACGCATGCATGGCGCAATGTTGGCTACCAGCATAGCCGAGAATTTCCGAGAGCAGGGTAAACATGTATTGCTGCTGATGGATTCATTGACCCGGTTTGCTCAGGCTCAGCGTGAAATTGCTCTGGCTATTCATGAACCACCCGCGACGAAAGGTTATCCACCATCAGTATTTGCCAAGCTGCCACAGTTGGTGGAACGTGCCGGTAATGGGGATAAAGGTGGTGGATCGATCACTGCATTCTATACTGTACTTACTGAAGGAGACGATCAGAATGATCCCATTGCAGATGCAGCAAGGGGCATTCTCGATGGGCATATTGTGTTGTCACGACGGCTCTCTGATGCAGGTCACTATCCAGCCATTGATATCGAGGCATCAATCAGTCGTGCAATGAATGATGTCACCAGTTACAGTCACCAGGATGCTGCTCGCTCCTTTAAGCATCTATACTCACTCTATCAGCAGAACCGAGACCTGATCAGTGTTGGTGCCTATGAATCCGGTAGTGACGAACAAATCGATATCGCCATCTCGGCGATGCCAGCGTTGAGTCAATTTCTCCGTCAGGATATGCATACACCAGTTACATTGTCGCAGAGTCAGGAAGATCTCGAGGCCTTGTTTCCGGCAGAAAATATAAATGAAGTAGAGATACCTGAGGGGCTCAACCTCCCCCAGCCATTCGAACAATAACTGGATAATCAGATATGTCGCCTTCAAAACGACTTAAACCGGTACAACGATTTGCCCATTCGAAAGAGCAGACAGCAGCACGCAGCATGGGGCAGGCCCGAAAAAATCTTCAACAGGAAGAGGACAAGTTGCAGCAATTGAAGCTGTACCATCAAGAATACCTCGCTCGATTTCAACAGACGGCCGGGGAGGGCATTAGTGCTACTCAACTCCAGGAGTATCGGGCTTTTCTCGCCAAACTGGATGAAGCGATACGGCAACAGGAAGAGGTCGTGGCCGCAAGCATTGTTAGCCACAGCAGCAGTAAAAGTAATTGGAAACAGAAGCATAGTCGTACCCAGGCACTGAATAAGGCTGTTGATCGCTACCGTGAACAAGAACAGAATAGTGCCGACCGAAAAGAGCAAAAAGAGAGTGACGAGCATTCTCAAAGGCAGAAATAGTAAACAGTCATTGCCAGTGTTGTTATTTATTACCTTGGTTAGCTTTCGATAGTGTAATAGGATTGATACTATGCAGTGATGCCTCTTTCTACGTGATGTTCCACATGCGGAACCTGCATCGTTCCAACCACACTTTACGTTGAGAGTATGGCATGGCCCCTGCAATGGATATTCTTGATTACAGATTGAAAACCACCATGTAGTCCATGAAATCATGAATGATCAGAACGGTCACACAGAACCAATGCTGCCGCCAAGGATTGTCCAAGTTGGTCGTCAGCCAATTCTTGATCGTCATCTACATTTCTATGGGTATGAACTCCTCTACCGTTCAGATGATGCCGTTACCGAAGCAGGTTTCGATGGCGATCTTGCAACTGCACGCACGGTGCTCAATAGTTTCCTGGAATTTGGTTTGCAGCGCCTGGTGGGGCCACATCGAATATTTATCAATTTAACCCGGATCTTTTTTACAGATCTTCAACCACTCCCTATAGAAAAAAACCGAGTTGTGTTTGAGGTTCTAGAAGATATTGAGCTAACGCCGGAAGTTGTTGATGGAGTAAAAAAACTGCATAACGACGGTTATGTCATAGCTTTGGATGATTACCGGTTTGAGCCACGTTGGGATCCCTTGTTGCCCTATTGCTCAATTATCAAAGTCGATATTCTTGAACTCGATCTTGATGCTTACAAGGATCAGATAAGCTGGTTAAAAGCACAGGGATTGATTCTACTCGCTGAGAAAGTGGAAACACGTGAGCAGTACATTCATGGGAAAAGACTCGGTTTTGATCTTTTTCAAGGTTACTTTTTCGCGAAGCCTCAGACACTCACTACCACACACCTGCAGAGTAATAAGAAGCTTCTGTTGAAGATGATCTCCCGCATCAATGATCCGAATGTTGACGTGGATGAGATCGCATCACTGGTTGAGCTAGATTCTGCTATAAGCGTTAAGATTCTGCGCTTCATCAACTCAGCCGCAATCAGCCTTCCACGAAAGGTGACCTCCATCCATGAAGCTGTTGTATACGTGGGTATTCGGCGTTTGCAGGCTTGGTCTACCCTGTTTGTAATGGCCAGTATGGATTATTCTTCACCTGAATTGATTACCACCAGCCTTGTACGGGCAGAGTTGTGTAAGTCATTAACTGAAGAATTATCAATTGGACAACCGGATAGTGGCTATACTGTCGGTCTGCTATCTACTCTGGATGCGATGGTTTCTCAGCCGATGGATGAATTACTGAATGATCTTCCACTGCCTAAACAGTTAAACGATGCACTAAAGACGCACTCTGGTCCATACGGCACTGGCTTACAGTGCGCCATCGATCTGGAACATTGTCAATGGTTGACGAAAGCGACACAAGCCGTGCCAGTTGAGCGACTGAATAGCATGTATGTGGACGCATTAGTACGAGTAGAGAAGCTTCGGAGTGAATTTTCCTAGCCTCGCACATACGTAGTGATGGATTAAGGCACGACAACACCGTGGATTGGTCCAGAAGGGGTGTGGCAGATACAGTAGACGCCGACTTCCAACGGTTTACCCATCGGGCAGATGCCGGAGTAGATGCCACATTTGCGGCTAAGTTGGGATTTCTTAGTGGAGTTGCTGGTATAGGTTTTAACCTGAGCAGCGGATATGCTCTCCTTTTGCTGCTGTTGACCACGACTGTTCTCTACCGCGAAAGCAGGCAGGCTGCATAACAGAAATGTTAGCGTTGCTGCATATCGTGTTATTTTTTTCATTTACATCACTTCCTAGGTTGTGCCATCATAGGGTGATTCAGGCGTAAACAATTTTTAAATGCTGTCATGGATCTCTTCGTAACCAGGTGGCCTTTTGCCTGAAAGTAGATAGGCAAAGGCGATCACCTCTGCCACTGCCCGGTAGAGAGACTCAGGAATCTCATCACCCAATGGAATTTGCGAAAGCAGGGCAGCCAAATCGGCATCTTCATGAAGCGGTACCGCATGTTCTTCAGCCAGGGCGAGCATCTTATCGGCTAACTCACCTCGTCCTTTTGCAGTCAGGCGTGGTGCATTCTCACCATCATACTTAAGTGCAATGGCGAGATCGTGAGGATTTGCATCAATATCTGTCATGCTTTCTCATTCAGCAACGAGTGTTCATTAGGTAGTTCATTCTTGATTTTAGCCGACCCCTGAAATGCATCCAACTTTTTAACCTCCAATCCGGCGGATTCCAAGCCAGTGCGCAATTTTCCGAGATGCCGCTTGATCAGGCTTGTCGTGTCGGGCATTTCTGACCAGATGACAGTCGAGATGACTTCACCGATTAGGTGTAATCGTATTTTCATCGGGCCGAGAGGCAGTAAATTCATATGCAGTGTCAGGTTCCAAGCAGTTTCACTCTCTTTCCCGCTCTTTGACCCATCACGAGCTATCCGGAAATGAAAAAGATCGAAAGCGTTGCCCTGACGTATAGGGAGTTCAAACTGCCACACCTGCCTGGCCGGGTCTTCCGTGGGAAGCGAACTGAGCTGGTTGGTCTGGATACGGGCAACGGCACCATCCAGGTGCTTGAATAGATCAAATAGCAGCTTGGTAGTAGCACTTGCCTCCCGGGATGCTGTGGCTGTCGGTGTCGGTATCGGTGCCGGATTTACCTGTGGTGATTGTACAAGGATAGTCTGCTCGAGCGGCTTCCCCTGACTGATCAGCGGTTTGATCAGCCCAATAAGACGTAAAAGATTGAGTTTAAAATCGGTTGTTTCGATATTTTGGTTTAGAAGACGAGCCTCTGACTGGGTACCACTTAACTGCAACGCTTTGGATATTTGGACCTTAAATGCAGTATCATCTATTGAAATGATGCGCATCAGTAGACTATTTATTGCTAGTTTTACCGGTGGAGGTAAAGGGCTAGCGCTACTACTACCCGCTACTATCCGGGTCAACGTCTTGAGTAACTGTGGAAGGGGTTGCTGACGGGGGAGGACATTTTTTAATGCGGCTGACTTGAGTTCTGTCTGACTAGGAAGTGTTAGAACACGCAATTCCGGTAGATTTCCCACTTTTTCGACCTGCAGGGTTAATCGCTGGCCTGTAGATATTTTCATGGTTGTCTGTGCGATCAGGCGGGTAACACCAATCTGCAGGCGAATGCTGTCGTTAATATTGTCGCTCAGTGCCGTACCCTGGAGAATCTGGCCGGGTTGAAGATTCTGTAAGAGTGATTTACCCGATGTTTGTATAGGTAATGGCAGGACTATTTTTGTTCCGGGTATCTGCATGCACTCGTCCAAGCGTTCAGTGGCTATTCACATACGCTAGTATATGCAAGCTTGGCAGCTCTTGTTCACTTCTTCTTCTATCAGCCGATAGGATAGACAGTGAGTAAACGGATCAATAAGGTTATGCCGGAAAAAGATGATAAAAAGCCTCAGACATGGTTTGTCAGGCACGATGGGTTGATTACTGGCCCCCTCAGTGGTGCCCGGATACGCCATCTGTTACTGGGTGGGGAGTTGGAACTGGGAGATGAGGTCAGTTTTGATAAGCAGCAGTGGCAAAGGGTCCGGGAGATTCCAAGCGTGGTTCCATTGCAGTTAAGGGCAGAAGCCTGTGACAGCAGAGCCCTTGCCCAGGTAGCTGCAAGGGAAAAGGCGCATATAAGGGATAGTGAGCAGGAACGCCGTTTTCCTATGATTCCACTGGTGATATCCGTGTTGATAATCAGTGTAGTTATGTTCTATTCACTCTGGTTTGGCATGCCAAATGGGAAAGATGAACCTCAGTGTGATGCGCCTCCCGCTGCCGGAGTGAATTGGCGTAACTCCCTGATCCTGAATCTTGACGTGGGAGCTGCCAGCCTGGCTGGTGCCAATCTGAACAGTGCCGTGCTACTCAATGCCAAATTGACCGCGACTAATCTAAGCAACGCAGATCTACGTTATGCCAACCTGAGCCAGTCGGATCTCCGCTATGCCGATTTGAGTGGTGCGTTAATGGTGGGTGTTAATTTACAATTGGCCGATCTGCGTGATGCAGATTTGAGTCAGACGGATCTTCGTTTCGCCGATCTATCCAACAGCCGGCTTGATGGCATCATTGTGCGCGGTGCACATTTGGGTAATGCAATATGGATTGATGGCAGTATCTGTGGGATCAACTCCATTGGACATTGCCAGCATGAGGCTGAGCCGCTGAACAATCAGCGTTAACCCCAGTGGCACTTACTTAAGAGGTTTGAGCATCGTCATTAGCAGTGCCTCAGAAACTCACCCAAGAAGTTTTGCCGCAAATAAACGCTAATCACCGCAAATTTTCGCGAATGACCTATACAAGGAAATCTCATATTTAGCGTTAATTCGCGGTGATTAGCGTCCATTTGCGGCTTTTCTTCTTGAGAAAGTGCCATTGGGGCTAACCTGACCTACCAAGTACCGCTACATAATCATTCTGGACAGCAGTGGGCACGCGCCAGAATGGCGTGTGCTGATGTTTCTGGACGGAGACTAACTAAGCGATTCCGTTTCGTAGCGATAGATCTGCAGACTATCTGACCAGTATGTAGCTGGTAATCCTGCCTTTTGCTTGAGATGGTTTAGGAAACTCCGGGTATCTGGCAGTGACTCCCAAACTGAAGGGAGAAAGGTTCCACGGTGTGGGCCATCCACTAGAATCAGTCCGTCTATTCGGGGCCTGATTTTATCAATCAGGTCATCTTCAGAGTTAAATTGAATAGGTTCGGCAGGGGTCAATACTGAGATATGGATCTCCAGCTCGTTTAACTCACTGGTGGACAGGGGAGGGAATCTGGGGTCGCGAAAGGCGGCTGAAAAGGCATTCTCCGCAACATCTTCCACAAGGGGCATCTGAGCCTCCAGATGGCCGATGCACCCACGCAGATTGCCTCCAATCTGGAGAGTGACAAAGCAGGCCCTTACTGCCTGCAGTTCAGCTGGGCAGTGAGATCCGGCAACAGCAAGAGGTGTACCATGTTTCAGACCGTGTCTGATGGAATTAGCTGCAATCTCCAGTAAGGTCTCTCGATCTGTTTGTGAAAGTTGCGAGGGAGTTTGCTGGTCCATGATTCCCATCTCCAATGAACTTCTTAAAGCAAAATAGCTTTCAGTTTGGTGCCTGTATAGTCAATTTCAGGTGCTATTGAATAGCTATAACCATGTATCCAAATCAGTCAAATAGCAACCTGAATCTGAGATGCGATATATGGCGAGAAGCGTCAATCACAGAACTTGTCATAAAGTTGCACTAATTCTGGATTAGTCAAGCGCGGTTCGCCATAATCCGCCCTTCGGTCAAATCTATGGAATACGCAATGTGGTTTAAAAATCTTCGGGTCTATCTGCTGCAACAACCCTTCAATATTACTGATGAGGCCCTGGCAGGGGTACTGGAAAGTAAACCCTTTCAGCCCTGTGGTAGCCATGATTTGATGGGGATGGGGTGGGACGCCCCGCTTGGTCGACAGGCAGAGAACCTTGTACATGAGGTTGGTGGATGTCAGATGGTCTGTGTTCGCCAGGAGGAGAAGTTACTTCCTGCTGCTGTGATCAATGAGATTGTAGAAGAGAAGGTGGTGACCATTGAGCAGGAGGAGGATAGAAAAGTTGCTCGAAGGGAACGGAGTGAACTGCGAGAGGATGTGTTCCATCAATTGCTGCCAAAGGCGTTTAGTCGCTATACCAGGCAGTATGCCATGATCGACAAACAGCAGGGTTGGATATTGGTAGACGCTGCCAGCGCCAATAAGGCTGAAGCGCTGGTTACCCTATTGCGCGAGACCCTGGGAAGTCTGCCGGTAAAACCGCTGGAGGTGGAATTGGCGCCTACCTATGTGATGACTGAGTGGTTGAAACGGCCTGAACAATATCGGGATTTTACACTGTTGGACAGCTGTGAACTGAAAGACCGGTCAGATGAAGCCAGTGTATTACGCTGTAAAGGTCAGGATCTTTCGGCAGATGAGATGATGGCGCATATCGATGCGGGCAAAGAGGTGGTCAAACTTGCTGTAGAGTGGGATGAACGGCTCTCCTGCATTATTGATGCGGATATGTCCATCAAACGGTTGAGATTTCTTGATCTGATTCAAGAACAGGCGGCTGACTACCAATTGGAGAGTGATGCCGACGCCTTTGATGGTCATTTCACCCTGATGAGTCTGGAATTTCGTCGTTTTTTACCCCGCTTGTTTGAGCTCTTTGGGGGCACCGCCCAAAAAGAGGGTTAGCTAGGGCCTGTTAACACTCATCCAATCGGCCCTGCTGGGACTATTTTTTCGTCCAGCAAGGCAGAATGAGCGATGTGTAGTTACTCTACATGAGCGAATGATAACGCCGCTGGGCGGGAAAATAGCCCCAGCCCTTCGGGTTGCACCTGAAAAAGCGCCACTCGGCGTTGCTCCTCGTTCATTTGGAATCACCAAACCTCTCTCCTCGCGCCTTGATTGGCGTTTTTTCAGGTGCAACAGGACCGATTGGATGAGTGTTAACAGGCCCAAGCAAGGTTGTTTCTGGACTGAAACAATCCGAGGTCACAGAACCATCAATAACCTAGTCATAATCATGGTTTATTGACTCAGGTCAATGTCTGACCGATGAAGAGTCTTTAGTCTCTCCCTACGCTCACGGTTGGTCGTTTCCGTGTAAGCGCTAGTCTGGCGGGGAATGGTGACCCAACTGCCTCCAGGGGCCTTCCCCGCCAGTTTTTTTTCCTCTTCCGTACGTACTTTTCAATAGTCGTAGTAACCCAGGAACCAACGGGCGAAATTTGCTACACCATCTTCCAATTTGGTGTCAGGTTTGTAACCGGTATCGGCGATCAACTCAGA
>JAHXHU010000356.1 GCA_025656375.1 Candidatus Thiodiazotropha sp. (ex Ustalcina ferruginea)
ATCGCTAAGGATGGTGACCTTCCTACAGAGGACTTTCACCTCATTAGTTCATACCCATGCTGGGCGTACACAAGTAGCTCCACTGGATAAAATACTCGCTGCGCTCGTATTTTCCCAGTGAGCTAGGCGTTAAGTGAAAAGGGATGGTAAAAGCACATTTATCAAATTGGATTTCATTCTGATAAGCATCGCAATAATTCTGTATCTTGCTGGTAATGCATTCTGGATTGGATTTAGCTTTTTTAGCCAATAATCACCCCGTATAGCCCACTCAATACCATTGCTCTTTACGTTGGCAGTTTTTTACTCTTGCCGATGGCTGATTCATACCCCTTTTAGTAAATTATACCGCCAGAATCCACCGATAAGATATTGATTCAAAGCCCTTAAATAAAGGAAGCCGCTACCAGGGGTAAATGGTAGCGGCTGTCTCTGTTTTAGTGGTAAGTGTGGTCGAAAATCGGAACTGAGCAACCTTACACTATACCCCCCGGACATGGCCGAGCTTTTTTGTACCAGCTATAAACTAGTTTGTATCACTATTTTTACATCACGCTGGATCGACCGCTTTATCACTCTCTGTAACCGGGCAACAGCGATACTCTTGGGATTTATCCAGCAAATCGATCTGTTTTTTTCAGCAGTTCATTTTGCAGACGTTTGTGCTCCAGTTCGATTTTAATACGTTCCTCCAGGGCAGGTTCGCAGGTCTGGCAATCATCAAGACAGCCTTTTACCACGACCCCGGGTGTGGGTAGGCTGGTGCGGAACTCAAACTCCATTTCAGCTCGGATCTGTTTGCTGGCATTGCCATTTGCATCGACGATGCCATTTTTTTGCAGATCGCTCTGTACTGCTGTCAGGGCTTTGGCGCTGATCTCCTGGTTGACAGGTTCCTGATTGGTATTTATCGCATTCAATGAGGAGACATTGAAACGTCGGAAGCTACTTAATTGGGGCGTCTGTAGTTCTGTTGCATGGTAGGCAGCCTGTAGTTCAGGCAATTTGCTGGAGTTGGCCAATACACCGGCGGGAATAGCGGTCAGTTGTTGATCTCTTGATATAGGGCGATTGACAACTGAACTATCCCCAACAGGGTCAATGACTCGAGTACGTATAGCCTGGATAGTGAGTTTAACGGTCTGAACCTTGTTCACCTGATAAAACATATAGCTTACAGCCCGGCATTGATTGGGATTGGAAAACAGCCGACTGCTACTCTCCAGATGGCTTTCACTTTCTCCTTCAACATGTTGGCGGGTGGATACTTCGCCAATAGAGACTGAACTCGATTCGCGGGTCATCTGTACCGAACGATTATGAGATGATTCAGCATGTACATTGAGTTCGCGCAGGAATGAGCGGGTCGATTGCGCATTATACTGCCCCGATACACTGACCGATGGGCCACTGAAAACGCTTTCGATGATGCCACTGGTGCTGGCAGAGCTGGAGGATGATCCTGAAGCGCTTGATGAAGAACTGCTTTGATCCGTAGATTCCAGGTCCGACATGAAGCGGTCCACTGAATCCATATAAAATTGCTCTTCAGCCACGCGCTCATGGCGATAAGAGAGCTGAGTTTCACTGTCGAAAGTGAATCGGGAGCGCCGGTCAAGACTGAATAGACGTACTTTTTCACCGGGCAGGAGCGTCGTGCTATAGACCAGGTTGCCGAGCTCATGGGACCAGTACAGCGTTCCAAGCGAATGTGCAGGGCGACCTCTACGGGTAGTCGGTGATTACGGTTGTTGTCACTGACTGTGGCTATATGGGTGAGACGATAAACAAAATCCAGGTAATCACACTTCTTTCCATCGGGTAGTTCGGGACAGCATTTCATTGAATTCTCCATGTCACTTCTCCTTTGTGGTTCCGAATGATCAAACTATGTGATGAGGTGTTGTCAATCAGTGAAACAATTGACTGAATGTATGTGGAGAATTCACCTTGTATGCAGTTTTTTCTCTGCTAGTGCCGATGGAACCGTCAGAAACGAAAAAAATATTTTGTGATGACTCAGCCATAGACACAGGTTTATTGATCATTTCTGACCCATTGCCCAGGAGAGTGAGCCTGATTCGCTGAATAAGGTAATCAGCCCCAAGCTCTTTTGGTATCCTTCCTATCCAAGCGGTCGAATCGGGGCAATTTGAATAGTGGTAATCAATAGACACAATACATGTGGTGTTTTGCTTAATGGCGTGCAGATTGGGGGGGGTGCTCCTGTGGTCGTGCAGTCCATGACCAATACGGACACTGCCGACGTGGTATCGACCAGTGAGCAGATCGTCGCACTGGCAGGAGCGGGATCGGAGCTGGTCCGCATCACAGTCAATAATGAGGCGGCTGCCAGGGCGGTGCCATTGATCCGCGACCGTCTGGAACAGGTGGGGTTGAATGTGCCGCTTATCGGTGATTTCCATTTCAATGGTCATCGTCTGTTAAGTGATTTTCCGGACTGTGCCGAGGCATTGGCCAAGTATCGTATCAATCCGGGCAATGTGGGGAGTGGAGAAAAACGCGATAGTCAGTTTGCAAGTATGATTGACATAGCCTGCCGTCGTGAAAAACCAGTCAGGATCGGTGTCAATTGGGGCAGTCTGGACAAGGGGCTGGTCGCCCGGTTGATGGATGAAAATGCCCGTTCCACCTCGCCCCTGGATTCAGACCGGATGATCCGGGAGGTGATGGTGCTCTCAGCCCTGGAGAGTGCCCAACGCGCCGTGGAAGTGGGTCTCCCTGCTGATCGGATCGTGCTCTCTTGCAAAATGAGTGGTGTCCAGGAATTGATTAGTGTCTACAGGGAGTTGGCAAAAAGGTGTGACTATGCACTCCATCTCGGTCTTACTGAGGCGGGGATGGGATCCAAAGGCATCGTTGCCTCAAGTGCTGCACTTGCGGTACTGCTGCAAGAGGGTATAGGCGATACAATACGCATCTCGTTAACACCTGAACCTGGTGGAGCGAGGACCCAAGAGGTAATTGTGGCTCAGGAACTCCTGCAATCGATGGGTATTCGTGCTTTTACTCCGATGGTTGTCGCCTGTCCCGGGTGTGGACGAACCACCAGTACCTGTTTCCAACAACTGGCAAAAGATGTACAAAATCATCTACGTAGCATGATGCCCGAGTGGCAAAAGGATCATCCTGGTGTTGAATCCATGTCAGTCGCTGTGATGGGGTGCGTCGTCAATGGACCAGGGGAGAGTAAACAGGCAAATATCGGTATCAGCCTGCCGGGAACGGGCGAATCCCCATCGGCTCCGGTCTATGTGGATGGAGAGAAGACGGTCACGCTCAAAGGTGATGATATCGCACGGCAATTCATAGCACTGGTGGATAGCTATGTGCGAGATAACTATTGATGATGTTTTTGCTAAGACCCAGGTACATGGGATAGGATCGACAACAAACAATAAGTGAGGAGGAGACAATGAAGCGAGTGATGATAACCACAGCCTTGGTGTTTGGCTTTTCGATGGGTGCGATAGCTGAAGAAGCATCACCCACGGTCTCATTAAAGCGTCTTTCGTTGGAGTCGGCCAATCAGATCGCCTTGGGTGCTGTTGAGGCCTGCCGTAAAAAAGGGATACAAATTGGTGTCACCGTGGTGGATCGGGATGGCACTGTACAAGCGGTAATGCGAGATACCATCGCTGCTCAAATCACCGTGCCCATCAGTCGAATGAAGGCCTTTACAGCTGTCAATTTCAATGCCCCAACATCAGCTTTGAAAGATCGCGCTGATTCTCCCATCGGGCGTATTGATGGATTGGTGATGTCTGCTGGCGGCCTACCTGTTCAGGCGGGTGGTTTACTACTGGGTGGTGTTGGTGTTAGTGGAGCACCGTCGGGCGAAACTGATGAAGCATGTGCTCAGGCCGGCGTCGATAAGATAATCGATGATCTGGAAATGGAGATGTAGGCGGACATGCATCGGCTGAATACGACATAGTGTATCACCAGCCACTTGCCACTCTGCAAGGGTGTTTCCGGATACTGACTAGTGACACTAGTGCGAGGGCATTATAGGCTTATTGGGAGGGTGTGAATGGCTATGGGCTTCAGCCGCAAGCCAGTGGTCTGCCAGTATAAACAGCCTCTGCTGCTTTATAAGGATCAGCCTCGCGGGTTACCATGACATTGACAGCCTGTTGGCTCATGCGATTGATAAATCCCTGACCGGCACCTGACGTGATGAGCACATCTACGGAAAACAGCGGGTGTTGCACCCCCATGAATTCGTGCATGGACATCTCTTTTGGTAGATCCAAACGATCAATCTCAATAACCTTGCCTGTGTTGTCCTGTTGGAAAATAAGGAAACGTCGGCACTTCCCCGCATGGGGTGTAATGGTTCGGAAGTTTTGACTGGTGATGGCAATTTTCATGGTTTTGGCAGTGAATCCGCTTGCTGTGGTGTGCCTTTGATTGGCTGATTCGCTGACAAGTTATCCTGCAGCAAGGATCTTGACCACTGTTCCATCAGTGCATTCGCTACGGGCATTGGAGCCTCGACAAACGAGAGGGTGATCCTACTGTCTGATTGGCAGATACCGATCGATCGAGGCCTTGATGCCAACTGTTCAGGGTCTTGCAGGGTAAAGCCAAAGCAGAACACAATGTTGTAAGCAGCTACTATGTCCTCTGCAACTTTGCCTTCCGGCAGCTCACAAGTGTGTTTCATATGATTGAATGTGGCGATATATTTAGCCGCCTTATGTGTTTGAACCTGCGCCTCAATAAATGCAGCAATCTCCTCGATTGTGTTGAATCTGCATTCTGAAATATCCATTTCGATACTGAACATCGGAAGCACAATTTCCTTGACGACCTGTTTCAAGATGCTTCTCCAGAAACCATGGGTATGGTGATGAATTTATAATCCAGAGAGCAGGTTATGCCCGGGCTGTTTTTCAGGCATTGAGAATGGTCAATCTTCAGCGATTCTTTGAAGGTTGGGTATATCCAATAGGAATTGATTGGGTGTGGTTTCGACCAGGAGGCTTTGTCGTTTGAACTCGGCAATGGTCCGGCTTGCGGTCTCAGTGGTAATACCCAGCATCGCACCCATATCTTCCCTGGCAAACAGGCTGCACTGGCTCTCTTGGGTATCCTTTACCAGACGCAGCAACAGGCGGGCGACACGTTGTTTAGCGGAACCGGTTGATAGCTCGGTAAGCCAGGCATCCGCCTCATTCAATGCACGTTGCCATCGGTTGAGAAGTTCACGATGGAGGGCTGGATTATCCTTACTTAGATTTTCTACCACACGAACAGGTAATGCGCATACCTCTGTCTCTTGCAAGACAACGGCATCATGCTGGTAGGTTTCGCCTAAGATCGACTCTAGTCCGGTAATATCGGTGGAACGGATCAAACGTACAATACGTTGACTACCATCTGGCAGGTATTGAACCAGCTTGAGGATGCCTGAACGCACTGTGTACATACGTCCTCCCTCGTCACCGGTACGGTACAGCGTTGACCCGACGGGAAGTGTGTATTGATCGATAGGATCGTGTAACTGCTCAAAGACTTCATCCTTGAGCTTGGCAAACAGGACCGACTCCCGCAAAGAGCACTTCAAACAATCTGCCACTCCATCCCTGGCATCATTGAAGGAAACATTCTTAACCATCGCTGTCTATTGCCCAAATTGGTTGAGGTATCATTATCCACTGGCCTTAATTACAAGGTACTGTAGTCAACAATACCAGATCGGGAAAAGAGTGGTAGACTATTTTTTCAGGCGTCTGCTGTGAATCACTCAGGATCAGCGGAGTTTACATATCTGAATCCATGGGTTCATGGTAGCGTCTAGCGCAAGCGATTGATTCTCAAACGGTTCAATGAATGCCCAATCAACTGTTGGGTGAAGCTTAGATAATTGATTCTATTGGGAAACGAATATCTTACGCACTATATCCGCTCTGAATCCACGGATTCAGGGACAAAGTCAAACCCCGGTTTTTTAAGCCTTTGAAGGTGAGATAAATGTGTTTTGAGTGGGCTGCACAAGGAGGAGCTACATGGTAACCGATCCGGAAAAGGCTGCAGAGCCGCATATACTGGTTGTTGACGATCAACCGGCAAATCTGACCAGTCTCGAACAGATATTGCGTTTTAACTATCAGGTGACATTGGCTGCGAATGGTCAGGCTTGTCTCGAACAGGTAAAGCGTGATCACCCCGATCTGATCCTGTTGGATGTGGATATGCCGCAGATGGATGGTCTGACCGTCTGCCGAATGATCAAAGCAGATCCCGCTATATCCATGATTCCTGTAATTTTTGTATCGGCTCTTTCACGGCTTAGTGAACGCCTTGCTGGCTACCATGCGGGTGCCGACGACTATGTTTCAAAGCCCTATGATGTTGATGAAAGATCCGTATTGCCCTTAATAATCGCCATGATCTTGAGATCGCAAGGGAGCAATCCAGTCTGGTCCAGGAAGAGATGGAAGACTCCCTGGCGGCTTGTACAGAACTGAGTGTATTGGTTCGGTTTATCGACGATAGCCTAGACTGTGATGACGTCCGTACACTCGGAGAACGCATGCTGGATACCTTTGAGCGATTTGGGTTGCGTGTGATCGTAAGGATGATTGCCAGCGGTCACTACTTTTCCCATGCGGGCGAGGTGGGGGTCTTGGATCAGGAGATGATGGAGAACATGTACGAAAAGGGTCGGATTATCGACTTTGGTCATCGTACACTGATCAACGCAGAATCGGTTTCTGTACTGATACGCAATATGCCAGTCCATCATAGTAGTCGCTATCAACGTTGGCGAGAGAACCTCAACTTACTGGTAGAGGTTGTGAATAGCCGAATCTACAATGTGCAACGACAGAACAATAAGCAGAAAGAGCGCGAGCGCTTGCAACCCTTGATCAACGGCATTCACCAGTTGATCGAAAAGTTGCAGCACTCGGAGAATGCGCTAAATAAAGACCAGGCAACCCACGACTTGAATCGCTTGTTGATGGCTTGGGAATCGCAACAACTATAATCCTGGCCTTTATCCAGTACTCCATCAAGGTGATGTTGATGGAGTACAGGAATAGGCGTCAACCTACTTTTGGTAAGTGGGCTAACGACTCCTGGATGGCTTCATCTGGATACTCGAAATCTTCCAGCTCTCCTTTGAAGTAACGATCATAGGAACTCATATCGAAATGACCATGGCCCGACAGGTTGAAGAGTAGGGTCTTAGGTTCACCTGTTTCCGCACAACGCTTCGCTTCTCGAATGGTCGCAGCCACCGCATGGCAGGATTCTGGTGCGGGGATGATACCTTGGGTTTTTGCGAAGAGTTCACCGGCTTGGAAGGTCTCCAGCTGAGGAATTGCAACGGCACTCAATAGACCCTCGTCGTATAGTTGACTGACAAGTGCGGAATCACCATGATAGCGCAACCCACCGGCATGGATACCCGGTGGCATGAAATCATGACCAAGCGTGTACATCTTCGTCAGTGGTGTGAGTCCCTCGGTATCACCATAGTCGTAGGCGTAGATGCCTTTTGTCAGGGTTGGGCAGGAGGTGGGTTCTACGGCTACCAGGTCGATCTTTTTACCGGTTGCCTTGTCTGCAAAAAATGGGAATGAGATCCCCCCGAAATTAGAACCGCCGCCGCAGGGGGCGAAGATCATGTCAGGATAGTCCCCGACCAGCTCAAGCTGTTTTTTCGCCTCTTCACCAATAATGGTCTGGTGTAGCAGGACATGGTTAAGCACTGAACCCAAGGCGTAATTGGTATCGGCCCGTCCCGCCGCTTCTTCTACCGCCTCGGAGATGGCGATACCGAGTGAACCGGGTGAATCGGGGTGCTTTTCAAGGATATGTCGACCGGATTGGGTCATATTTGTTGGGCTAGCGAATACCTCAGCGCCCCAGGTCTGCATCATGGAACGACGATAGGGCTTCTGATCGTAACTGACCTTGACCATATAGACGCGAACCTCCATACCGAACATTTGCCCGGCCAGGGCCAGCGAGCATCCCCACTGTCCTGCCCCTGTCTCGGTAGCCAGTCGCATAATCCCCTGCTGCTTGTTGTAGTAGGCTTGGGCTACGGCTGTATTGGATTTGTGTGATCCAGCAGGACTGACAGCCTCATTTTTAAAGTAGATCTTGGCCTGTGTTTTTAGCGCCTTTTCCAGACGATCGGCCCGGTAGAGGGGGGAAGGGTGCCACAATCGAAGTACTTCCCGTACCTCGTCAGGTATGGCTATCCACCGTTCGGCACTGACCTCTTGTTCGATAATGGCATCGGGGAAGATGGCAGTAAGCGCATCGGGGCTGATAGGGGATCCATCAGGGGCGAGGATCGGTGCCGGTGGGTTTGGCATGTCCGCCACGACGTTATACCAATGGGTTGGCATCTCTGCTTCTTTCAGCAGAATCTTTGTCTTCATGCTTTATCTTCTCCTGATACTTGGCCCGAGTCTGGAATAGTGATTTGATAGCCCATCCGTGATGCACCCGTTTATTGGTTCTAATTGGTCAAAATAAAAGTGAGAAAAAGAAAAAACCAATTAAAAACGTTGAGATAATCACACAACAGGCCGATTTTTGCCACGTATGACAGCGCTTTTTTTAACCCAGGAGATCCAATGCCGCTGATAACCCTGCGCAACCTCCATCTCAGCTATGGTGATGCACCCCTGCTGGATAACATTGACCTCACTATTGAGAAAGGAGAGCTCATCTCCCTGCTCGGACGCAATGGTGCAGGGAAATCAACCCTGATGAAGGTGATACTTGGCACGCTTCCCCCTGACGATGGTGAACGAGTGGTCAGTCATGGGGTGCGAATTGCGCATTTGATTCAGGAAGTGCCCGGTGAGATTACCGGTAGTGTCTTCGAGGTGGTAGCGGACGGTATCGGTCATCTCGCCGATAAGCTGAAGGCCTACCACCAGATCAGTCACGAACTGGCTGAGACAGGCGATGAACATCTTCTTGAACCGCTATCAAAGGCTCAACATGCTCTTGAGGCGGATGATGGATGGCAGCTGGAGCAGCGGGTGGAAACAGTTATTTCACGGATTGGGCTCGATGCCGACGCTGAGTTCAGCGAACTCTCCGGTGGGTTGAAGCGTCGGGTGTTGCTGGCACAAGCACTGGTGACCGAACCTGAGCTGCTGCTGCTTGATGAGCCGACTAACCATCTTGATATCGAAGCCATCGACTGGATGGAGGAGTTTCTACTCAACTATACCGGCGCCATCCTCTTTGTGACCCATGATCGGACATTTCTGAGACGACTGGCCACCCGTATCCTGGAATTGGATCGAGGCAGGCTGACTGACTGGCCAGGCGACTACCAGAACTTCCTGCGTCGTAAACAGGAGATGCTTAACGCTGAAGCCCAGGCCAATCAACGATTTGACAAACGACTGGCACAAGAGGAGGTATGGATTCGCCAGGGCATCAAGGCGCGTCGCACACGTAACGAAGGCCGGGTCAGGGCGCTGGAAGCGATGCGTGATGAGCGCAACAAGCGCCGATCTCAAGTCGGTAAAGTACAAATGCGTCTCCAGTCGGCGGATAGATCTGGAAAGCTGGTGGTAGAGGTTGAAGGCATCGGCTACAGCTGGCAAGAAGAACCCACTATCAAGGATTTCTCCACTACCATTCTACGTGGTGACCGGGTCGGTATCATTGGGCCAAACGGCTCTGGAAAAACCACCTTGCTGAATCTGTTGTTGGGGCGTCTGCAACCCGATGAGGGAACAGTGAAATTAGGTACTAATCTGCAGGTTGCCTATTTTGATCAATTGCGCAGTCAACTC
>JAHXHU010000109.1 GCA_025656375.1 Candidatus Thiodiazotropha sp. (ex Ustalcina ferruginea)
TCCGGGGCCATAACAGGTTGTCGAAGATCGAGTCGATTTCGGGGACTTGGAAGTCCCGAAATCCATCATGAGATCAAAGACTCTCTTGTGATTTTGAATACCTCCATGGCTTGTAATCGTTGAATGATTTTGGATTATCGGAATTTCTATCAGTATCAAAATCAACATATTGCGCAAGAATATCATTATTCAATGTATCAACTATACGATTGTCATATATTCCTAATATCAAACAGATACCTTGTCGTATATATTTCTCTAATAAATCTTTGATTTAAGCGAACATACCTTCGGTTACCTTCTACTATTGACGTGTTATCTTTTTCCGGCATTAAAGTTTCTATAAAACCTGGGTTTTCATTTTGCCATTGCTCAAATGTTTTATAGATAGTTACACCACCTTGAGAATTGCAAAGATATGAGTACGTTGCTCTCATTGGTATCCAATCCCAAAAAAGGATCAGGTACATGATTACCGTCGTAAGCAAGCCACCTTTCCAACCTGGTATCCCCCTTTTCCTGGCATACCGAACACCGAAAAAAATCATCACTATTGAAAGGATCAGATAAACAATCAGTCCTGCAAGGATGATAAAACCGACTACCATGAGGATCTCCTGGCGGTTATGTGAGATGGTTGTTGTATATCTGTATACGATCCCGCCTTTTTCGAATCCCGTCCCGTCATGAGCGAGAAGCGCAGGAAAAACCGATTGAGCGGGCCTGACTGTTTGAGTGCAGCGAGTTTCAGGTACGCCGGTTTTTCCGAGCATCGCAGCGGTCCCCGCAGGGGCGTGACGACCGGGCACCCTTTCTTTTGGTGACTTTTCTTTTGGCGTAAATGAAAAGACGCTCGTCCAGGGGGGCGAAACAGGGACTTTCCGAGAGGAAGAAAATAACGACTGGCAGCACTAAAATAAGCGCGGCTAAGAAAGGTTGTAGGCAGACATCGATAACAGGGTAACGATTGCCACAGGTTTGAATGAGATGTATCCATCATCATCGATCTTCCTTGGAGAAATTGACGGGAATTATAGCTGTGCTGCGTGTTGAAGAAAAATGCTATTTTTCATTGCCGGTGGGCAGGAACCACCTGTCAGCTCATCATTCGTTTCATTACCCTCGCCGCCAAAGCGGTAATGAACCAGGTCATCCCAATCCTGCCTGACCACAATCTCAGGATCTGATGTAGAAGCAAACTCACCAGCGTTGGCATCCCAAAAAAACACACCATTGCCAGATGTGGTTAGATTTGTCAAATCAAACTCATTCCTATGCATCATGGCACGCAGATAGTATGTGCGGTCTTGCAGGTATTCGTCGGTGAGGGTGCCGGTTTGGGTGGCTGGATCGTAAAGCTCTAATTCGTCGTTTTGGTTGTGCTGATCGTAGAGACCTGCATCACCGGTGACGGCAAATGGGTCGAGGTGGGTTAAGGCGTAGCGGTATGCTATTGCATCTTCACCCGTCTTGGCAGCATTGACGATGTCTACCTGAGAGAGATCCGTCAGCGGAACGATTTCAACCAGCCCCATGGCTTGTTGGTAGAGCATCGAATCCCGAATGTTCCTGATCGCTATGTACAACGCCTCACGATCGTCGATTTCCGGCAGTGTGTCGTTTTCCCCAAACAACCGACCTATGGACTGCACCAAACTCTCCAGTGAGTGATCCGCTTTCCAGGATGCCGCTTTGAATACCGGCATCAAGTCTGCCGGTACATTTGTCCCCAGTGAAGCGGAGAGCTGGATAAACAGGTCATACACGGCGAGGCTGTCAGCCATCTGACTGGAACTGTGTCCCAAAACATTACCTAAAAAGGTGCTCTGTTCGATGAACACGGATTCGTGGCCGCCCTGCTGCACCAGACCCAATACATTGTCCTGGGTGACGAACTCCGGCATCTTGTCGCCATACAGGTTGAGGATGCGCGATGGATCGAAACTCGAAGCGCCGCCCAGCATGCCGAACAGATTGCGAATATTGAGTTCCGCATCGCCACCAAGACCCGGTATCAGTCCTGTGGTAAAGCCCGCGCCGTTGATTGTCTGGGCCTCGATCCCGGTCACCAACCGGGTCAGCGCCGTTGACAGGTGTCCACCCAGGGAATGACCGGTCACCCCCATCAATCCCGCTGCCGTCAAGGGACTATCCAATACGCCGGTAAACGCCAGGTCACCCGGTGCGGGGGTTACCTGCTCAATGGTCCGCACCCGCTCACCCAAGGGTCCGTTGTCGATGATGATGTCGTCTCGTGAATAGAGCCACTCAAGATAGGCATCTGCAGCCATGTTAAAACCAGGCAAGAACTGGCCAAGCTTCGCGGCTGCCAGCGCAACTGTCTCTGCTTCCAGGGTTACCAGTTGTGAGCCGACAAAGTTCTCACCTTTCGGGGTAGTCAGTTGTTTCCAGTAATTCCAGAGATCGACGATCTGATCGAGGGCCAGACCGTCGACGACAATGTCCAAACCATCCGTGATCACCAGATCCCGATAACCATCCGTACCGCGAATGGCCAGCACATAGGGTTGGCTGGCGGTGGGGTCTCTTCTTTTGAACAACGTTGCTGAAAAGCCGGAATCGGTGTCGGGTTGGTGGTGCACTTTTCTGTGAATTTTTCAGCCTGGGTCAAAGAAAAGCCTTTGTCTGGATCATCAGACTCATCTTCGTCAGTGCCGATGCGTTGTAGGGCAGTTCGTATAAGTTCTTCGGTATCTGTATTTTCGAAATTAGCATATGCCGCTTCAGCAAGCATCGCCAATGCTGCACTATCCTGAACATCCATTTTACGTCTCCTTTCTCTTCAATACTTTCATGAGGGCTGCAAAAGACCCTTTGCTCCGCATATCCTTTTTACACGATTTCTTCTGCATCCAAAACTTGTAATCGCTAAGACTATTGCCCCCGATCCCAATCGGCGGAATATTCGTCCCGAAATCCACATACCTCGCCAGCACCTCTCCGGTTTTCAGATCCACGATCCGTTCCTCCCATTCACGGACATGAAAGAGGTGTTTGGTCCAGACTGTCTCCCAGAAAAATCGCTGATTGAGCCAATAGCGTTGCTTCCCATCATATCGAACCATCCGGGTAGTGCTATGTTTTCCAACAATGTTGTAGTTCGCAATAAGTTCAGTACCATCAGGCAACTTATAAAAGCGTCTTTCACTATTTTTTTCGCCATACTTCACTTTAACCAAATATTCCTCGGGCAACTTGTCGGCCCCAAGCGTGTCCCATACACCGGGATTCTCCGCTTTCCATTCATCCAGGGTCTTGTCCTGAAAGAAACCCGCATGATTTGCGCACTTGTAGCTGTACAGTACCTCCATGGGCAACCAGTCCCAGAAGAGCAACCCGAGCATCAACAGAAATACTGCCACGCCCCATTTCTTGCCCGAGTAGCCACGCTTGCTCGCCTGTTTTGCAGCCCAGAGTGCAAGACCGGCGATGATCGCCAGGTAAAGTAAGAAGAAAAATAAAAATGCAATTGCAAGCATTTATGAAATCTCCTTTAGATCTGTATGCTATACGGTACAAGCTGTGAACCAACAAAGTTCTCTCCTTGAGGCATCATCAGTCCTTTCCAGTAGTTCCAGAGATCGACAATCTGATCGATGATAAGCCCGTCGACAACAATATCCCATCCATCTGTGATCACCAGATCCTGAAAACCATCCGTACCGCGAATGGCCAGCACATAAGGCTGACTTGCGCTGGAATCCGTACTTCTAAACAGTGTGGCTGAAAAGCCGGAATCGGTGTCGGGTTGGTGGTGAATCAACTCCCACTTTTCTGTAAATTCTATTGCTTGAGTCAATGAAAAACCTTTGTCAGGATCGTCCGGGTCTCCTTCGTCTGTGCCGATACGCTGTAGGGCAGTTTCTACTTCATCTCGAATACTATAATTCACTTCTTCAAAATCTGCATAGCTTGCTTCTGCTAATAACTCACTGGCTGAAATAGCTTCCGTATTCATAACTCATTCTCCATATTAAATCTTATTAGGCTCTTTAATTCCCTAAATGATTTTTTACTCTCATTACCGCCACCACAGGATTTCTTCTGCATCCAGAACTTGTAATCACTCAGGCTATTTCCACCGATCCCTATTGGTGGGATATTCGTACCTAAATCTACATACTGGGCCAGCACCTCACCAGTTTTTATATCTACAATCCGTTCCTCCCATTCACGGACATGAAACAGGTGTTTGGTCCAGATTGTCTCCCAGTAAAAGCGTTGATTAATCCAATAACGCGAAACCCTATCACCACGCAGCATATCTGTTGCAATATATTTTCCAGCGATATCATATCGAGCAATTAGTTCAGTACCATCGGGCAACTTATAAAAGCGTCTTTCACTATTTTTTCGCCATACTTCACTTTAACTAAATATTCCTCGGGCAACTTGTCGGCCCCAAGCGTGTCCCATACACCGGGATTCTCCGCTTTCCATTCATCCAGGGTCTTGTCCTGAAAGAAACCCGCATGATTTGCGCACTTGTAGCTGTACAGTACCTCCATGGGCAACCAGTCCCAGAAGAGCAACCCGAGCATCAACAGAAACACCGCCACGCCCCATTTTTTGCCCGAGTAGCCACGCTTGCTCGCCTGTTTTGCAGCCCAGCGTGCAAGACCCGGCGATGATCGCCAGGTAAAAAAGCAAGAAGAAAAATAGAAAAGCAATGGCCAACATTTAAGAAAACCTCTATCAATCGGTGAGCTATGTGGTGTAATCCAAGCTAGGGGTCATGTTGCAATCGGTATGAACAGCGTTGCCAGGAACGAAGCAAAAAAACCATTGGCTTTACTATCGTGCTCTGTATACGATCCCGCCTTTTTCGAATCCCGTTCCGTCACGAGCGAGAAGCGCAGGTAAAACCGATCAAGCGGGCCTGACTGTTTGAGCGCAGCGAGTTTCAGGCCCGCCGGTTTTTCCGAGCATCGCAGCGCTCCCCGCAGGGGCGTGACAGCCGGGCACCCTTTCTTTTGGTGACTTTTCTTTTGGCGTAAAAGAAAAGACGCTCGTCCAGGAGGGCGAAACAGGGACTTTCCGACAGGAAGAAAATAACGACAGGCAGTACGACAATAAGAGCGGCTAAGAAAGGTTGTGGGCAGACATCGATAACAGGGTATCGATTGCCACAGGTTTGAATGAGATGTATCCATCATCATCGATCTTCCTTGGAGAAATCTCTGGTGATTATAACCGGCCAGCACCCATAAGCATATTGCTATTTATCATTGCCGGTGGGCAAGAATCAGCATTGTCTGGCGAGCTTTCCCTGCCGAAGTGATAACGCTGATAGACTTCTGCACCCCCATCAGTACTTTGCACGCTGGCAAGGATCTCCTGTTCAAGTTCATTGAACTCACGCCGCCTGCCTGAGACTGAAGCGTCGTTGAGGTTCATCTGGTTCAGCAGGACCAGAAACTCGGCTCGATCTTGAAGATTGGATTGGGTCAGTTCACCTTCCTGGGTTGTCTCCTCATAGCGTTCCAGTTGATCCATATCGTTGTGTCGATCATAAAGATCATCTCTGCCGGTCATGGCAAAGGGATTCAGATGCGTGAGCTCATAGCGGTAGGCGATGTTGTCATTCGCCAGATCGATCAGTCCCGTACGAGTATGCTCGGTCAAGGGTACGATACGCAGACCTTGGTATTGCGGTTCAACCGTCAACACAACCGGCGTAGAAATCGGCAACCCCACAAGTGATACAACATCGTCGGTAGCGACCAGATGACTGATCGATGGGTTATGGGGTATCCCGAGGGGGGTGCCGGGTAACAGTGCATTGAAAATGGCTTGAAACACATCGCCATTGATCACGCCACCCAGGCCAGGTACATTGTAGAGATAGGTAGAGGCCACTTTCTTAATTTTCGATATCATTTTTTTAGCTCATTGGAACAACGTTTCGTTTGTTCGCTTACATCAGTAACACTTAGCGCTCTCTTAGGCTCTCTTGTTTATACCGCAGCAAAGGCGCCAAAAAGTACTCCATCAAACGACGCTTACCGGTCTTGATCTCCGCGGTAACTTCCATCCCTGGCATCAACCTAACCTCTCTGCCCTCTACCTTGATGGTTTTCTTATTCATTGCCAGCAGCATGCTATAGGTAAAGCCGCGTTTTTCATCAAAGATGGCATCATCGGAAATATTCTCAATCACAGCCTCGACAATACCGTATTTGGTAAACGGAAACGTATGAATCTTCACCTCCGCGGGCATTTCTTTTTCAACGAATCCGATATCCTTGTTTTCAAGAAATACCTCGACAACCAGTGACTCCTCGTCAGGTACGATTTTCATCAAGGGCTGCGCCTCAGTGACTACGCCGCCTTGGGTGTTGACTACCATCTCCTGTATCTGCCCTGCCTCCGGCGCGTAGAGTACCTGATGCTCATTCACATCACTCGCCTTGATCAACTCTTCTTCAAGGGCTGCAATTTCTTGGCGATTTTCTGTGATTTCCGCCAGAACGTTCGCCCTGGTCTCGGCACGAAGGGCGTCGATCTGCTGCTGCGCCTGGTTACGGGTGGCCTTCAACTGGGTCAGTCTCTGTTTCTCTTCTTGTAGTTGGTGGAATTGTTGTATCCGCTCCTGTTCGAGTTGCAAGTATTCTGTTTCAGAGGCATATTTTTTATTGTAAAGCCCTTTTATGATGGCTGTTCGTTTGGTAATAATTGGCAGTGTCTTTTTCAGTTTCTGCACCTCTATTTTTGTCGCTTCATATTCCGCTTCTGTCGCCTCCCGTGCACTGATCAATGTCGATACCCGGGCCTGATATTGCAGCCACTTTTCTTGCAGTAATTTTTCAAAGTGCGCCTGCTCCGCTATGTGTCCTTGCAGGATATTCTGAAAATCAATACCGCTCTCTTCCAGCTTGTAGTGTTGGGCATTGTTGCCATTCAATCGTATTAACAATGCCTGATTGATCGCCAACTTCATCTTTGTGCTATTCAATTCGTTTTTTAGGCGACTTTCATCAGCGCCTGTCCTTGTTCCGTCAAGCTCGATCAACGATTGCCCCTGGGTGACATATTCCCCCTCTGAAACCAGGATTTTTTTGACGATCCCTTTCTGCAGTGGCTGAACCACCTTCACTCTCGAACCCGGCAGGATCTTGCCCTGGGCACTGGCCACGATATTGACCTCACCAAACAGGGCCCAGATCACGAACAACACCAATAACGCCACGATGCTTCTCGCCAACCATTGCGCAATCGGGTTGGGGGGTGTCTCTTGGATCTCCAACGCCGCAGGAAGAAATGCGCTGAGTTCACGACTTTTCTGGCTATCACCCAATTTCTGCCTGTTTTTCCAGGCATCTTTGAAGCTGTCTACAAGTGCATTCATTTTGGTTTATGCCGATTCATTGCTGTTTTATATTTTAATTTATTGTCCGCAAATAAACGCAAATGGTAATGATTGATTGTTAAGCGTTGTGACAATAAATGCATTTTTTATTTGCGTTCATTTGCGGACCTAATAGAGCTTTGTTTCCTTTTTCGACCTCTTCCCGCTCCAACTCTTCGAGTAACTCAATGGCCCAACTCTCATCGACTTCTTCAATCTCTTTACCCTCACTTATTGCGTTTTGTTGTAAGCCGGATTTTTGCTTGCGTTGTGCCTCTGACTTGTCTCCTTCCGGAGTGACACTGCTTTGTTCAGCGCCGGGATTCGTAGGTCCCTTTCTGCTGGGTACCTGACGCAATGACGGCGTATCGTTCTGATAGCTGTGCAGCTTGGCGTAGTAGCCGTTCGCGCTGAGCAGGCTTTGGTGATTGCCTTGCTCCACAATGCGGCCTTTCTCTATGACGATGATGCGGTTGCATTGCCGGACCGTGCTGAGACGGTGGGCGATGATAAACACACTACGACCTTTACAGATTGCCGCCATATTGTTTTGGATCAGCCGTTCCGATTCGTAGTCCAGGGCGCTGGTGGCTTCGTCGAAAATCAGCAACCGGGGATTGCCGATCAACGCCCGGGCAATGGCGAGGCGTTGCCGTTGGCCACCGGAAAGTTTGCTCCCCTGCTCCCCCACCATCGTGTCGTAGCCTTCAGACAGGTCGACGATGAATTCATGGGCACCGGAGAGTTTGGCCACCTGGATGACCTGTTCCATGGGCAGGGCGGGGTTGGCCAGGGCGATATTTTCCCGGATGGTGCGGTTGAACAGGAAGTTCTCTTGCAGCACCACACCGATCTGCTGGCGCAACCAGGTGGTGTCGACCATGGAGAGATCCACCCCGTCGATCAGGAGACGCCCGGACTCCGGTATGTAGAGCCGCTGAATCAGTTTGGTGATGGTGCTCTTGCCCGAGCCGGAACGGCCAACGATGCCGATCACCTCTCCGGGTTGGCAGTGCAGGCTGAGATCATCGAGCACCACGGGGCCATCGGGGCGATAGCGAAAGCGGACATGATCCAGCATCACCTCACCTTTCAGCCCCGGTAGCCGGGAGCGGTTGGGATTGAAGCCCGGCTCCCGTGGGGTATTGAGGATATCACCGAGTCTTTCCAGTGAGATGCCGGCCTGTTGGAAATCCTGCCACAACTGCACCAGTTTCAGGATCGGGCTGCTGACCCGGCCCGCCAGCATGTTGAAGGCCACCAGTTGTCCGACGGTGAGTTCACTGGCGATCACCAGATGAGCACCCCACCAGATGATGCCGAGGGTCATCAATTTGTTGATCAGCCCGGCTATCTGGTTAGCCACATTGTTGAGATTCTGGCTGCGAAACGAGGCGTGGACGTAACTGGAGAGGTGGTCTTCCAGCTTTTTCTGCATCTGTGGTTCGACGGCCATGGATTTGACGGTGCCGATGCCGGTGATCGATTCGGTGAGGAAGGCGGTGTTGGCGGTGCCGTGTTTGAATTTGTCGTTGAGGCGGTGACGCAGGATCGGGGTGATGAACAGAGACAGCAACACGTACAGGGGGATGGTAGCCAATACGATCCAGGTCAGGGTGGGCTGTAGACCCACATCACAGCGAGGAAGACAAACACGAAAAACAGGTCGATGACCAGCGTCAGGGCGGTGCCGGTGATGAAGTTGCGGAGAGTGTCCAACTCGCGCACCCGAGCGACATTCTGCCCTACCTGGCGGGATTCGAAATAGGCCAGTGGCAGCGCCATCAGGTGATTGTAGAGTCGGGAACCCAGGGAGACGTCCACCCGGTTGGTGGTGTGGCTGAACAGGTAGTTACGGATGCCACCCATCAGGGCATCGAACACCACCAGCACGAAAAAGCCAACGGCCAGGACATCCAGGGTGGTGAAGCCCCGGTGCACCAGCACCTTGTCCATCACCACCTGAAAGAATAGCGGCGTGACCAGGGCGAATAACTGGAGGAAAAAGGAGGCAATCAGCACTTCGCTGAAGAGTTTGCGGTATTTGACCAGGGCCGGGATGAACCAGGAGATATCAAATTTTTGTTGCAGACTCTCCGCCAATCCTTGCCGGCGCGCCAACAGAATCAGCTCACCGGACCAGATGTCGTTGAATTCATCCAGGGTCATGGACTTTGGGCTTTTCTCACGAAGATCGTGTATCAGTACGCCTGCCGGGGTGTCCGGTTGATCTAATGCCTGATCGGGGTCGGCGATGCGGGCAAGAATTAAGTGAGTCTTCGATCTCGTGATGTCATTTATGCGTCCCAGGCATAAAAGACACTCGATCTTTGACAACCTATTTGTG
>JAHXHU010000240.1 GCA_025656375.1 Candidatus Thiodiazotropha sp. (ex Ustalcina ferruginea)
CCTTTCAGATCGCGGCGACCTGAGCAATGTGGATCACTGGATAAGGACTTGAGCTTAAGCTTTCGGGAGAATTAAGAATGAAAGGTCGGATCCTCCGCCAGTGCGGATAGACTGAAGACCGGCCAGGTCATTCCGTCCTGATCAAATTCAAACTGAACATATTTTGAAAATTTATCGTTGACTGTCTGCATCTTTCTCGCCGTCTCCTTGGCAAAGTGACGCATACCTACCATTTCTCCCACCAGCACACCTGTAAAACTGCTTGCCAAGGCAATTACCATCACCCGACTGCGTCTGCTACGACGGGTTTTTCTACCGATGAGATAGAGCTGAAGATCGATGACAGGAATCAATGTACCGCGGACATTTGCCACTCCCATCATCCAGGGTTTTGATCCGGGTACCGGTGTCAGCGCGGTAGGATAGTTTAGAATCTCTTTAACACCACTCAAAGGAGCGACGAAGCAGCTGTCTCCCACATAGAACATCACCCCTTCCCAATAACTCTGTATCAGCTCTTGTTGCGGTAGGCCTTGCGCATGACTCCTGCTGCGCTGTTCCAATTCCGCCAGGAGCTGTACAACTGCCTGAGGGGAGTCGAGGCCAGTGGGCGCGAGGGTGGTGCTAGGCATTGATCAACGCCCTGATCTTACTAAGCAAATCCGCGGGTGCAACAGGCTTCACCAGATACTCTGTGGCACCTTGGCGCATACCCCAGTTGATATCTGTCTGCTGGTCCTTTGTGGTGACCATAATGACCGGAATGTTCGATGTGGTATCGAAATTCTTCAGCTGCCTGGAAGCCATTTAACACAGGCATCACCACATCCATGAGAATCAGGTCGGGCAGCTCTTGCTTAGCGATCTCGACACCTTCCTGTCCATCCTTAGCGACAAGTATCTGATAACCCTGCTTTTCCAGGATTCTTTTGAATATGTGAATCTCAGTAGGTGAGTCATCGACTACCAATATCCTTCCTTTGGCCTCGCCAGCTACTACTGGACTGCCCTCGACTGACTCCTCGCGACCCTTGCGAAATATATTTTTGATCATCGATTTTCTCTACCCGGTGGTTTCCTGCCTTATCGGCTGATGTCAAAATGTCTTTAAGACTTATGCCGCTCGATTGACATAGCATTTGATCGCCCCGAGCAGTTCATCCTTCGTGAAAGGCTTGGTCAGATACTGTTCTGAGCCAACAATACGCCCACGAGCCCTATCAAATAGGCCATCCTTACTCGAGAGCATAATCACAGGAATACTTTTAAAGACATCGTTGTGTTTAATCAGAGCACAGGTCTGATATCCATCGAGACGCGGCATCATGATGTCAACGAAAATCACGTCAGGATGGTGATCGGCTATCATCGCCAACGCCTCGAAACCGTCGGTTGCTGTGGTTACGTCACACCCTGCCTTTTTCAATAGGCTTTCAGCCGTACGTCTAATGGTTTTACTGTCATCGATGACCATGACCTTAACACCTGAGATGTCCATTTCAGTATCATCACCACTCACGTTGAAATCCTCATGTTACAGACACAGTTTGTATGTAAAAGGGAACTGATAGATTTAGCGAAACGCCCATCTGCAAACTCACGTAACGCGTGACTGACCGATATTTCTAGGGGTATTCTTTGCGATCTTTGCATATTTATTCGGCGTAGTTTGGGTTAAATTTAACTGTTGCAAAAGAGATGTCTGTTAGATGCCATAGCCACTTATTCTCCAGGCACGACTGTCGTCAATCCCCAAAGCTGCCACAATTGCATACCACCACGATAGTAGAAAATCTTGTTTGCGGGGTAACCCACTTTTAATAATCCTTTAATTGCCCTGGGTGACTGACCGCATTCAGGGCCATTACACCAGAGAATGAGTTCTTTGGCATTGCTGAAGTCCCATTTTTCCGTTTTATCATCGCTATCCATCAAACCCATCTCTTCCAGCTTGAGCGAGAGCGCACTGACTTCACCCCTGGGTTTACCCCCGAAAATTGCCAATGCAGCATCATTTTCCGCAGTACCCTCCTTGCTGAGAGTCGTAAAGGGTATATTGATCGAACCAGGGATAGTACCACGTTCATACCACTCGGGAGTCCGAGCATCAATCAGTAGTCCCTTGTTGTCACGTAACTTTGTCTCCATGAATTCAAAGACTTCGACCTCACCAATAGTGGCGACACTGGAATCAACCTGTATGGGTTGCAAACAGAACGGTGGGCATTTGCGGGCAGTCTTTGCATAGTATCCTTTGAGCACATAGTCAGGGTCTTGAACCCGTTGGACCTTAACTGATCGCCCTTCATGTATGACATGGATATAGGGCTTTTCACCCGATAGCCCGACCGCTATTTCACTGTCGACCGCTTGCTCATCTGCGATCGTCTGAATAGATAACATCGTAAAAAAAACAGTTACAATCTGGCAATAAAGCCGTTTCATGCTTATACCCATCTTTTATTTCAGCCTGTTCAACACTTAGAAAATGCCGATCACAATCCTTAACTGCTCTGCAATGACCACCTAATTGAGAAAACGGTCCATAATCTTCTTACGGATCTCTCATCAATCGATGCTCCGCCCTTGTACTCTTCAAAAATCTCTTCACGTGCCCGCCTGGGCAGCCTCACATAGAAAGTAAATGTCCCCATATAGCGCGCTTTCAAATCATCCTCAAAAGCGTGCACACTTGGACCATCTGCAGTCGATTCAATCGCACTCCCCTCATCACCATCCAATACAGGTGCAGTTGTCTCAACTTTTGCAGCCTCAGAAGAAATAGCTGATAGATAGGGATCCTCATCAGCAACAACAAGTTGCACTGCAAAGCACATGACCAAAAGTACTGAAATCCGGTGTTTCAACCGGATGCCGGACATACGGATGAAACAGATAGCCTGTGTCGCCATGGCGGCGCACCTCATTATTATCATAAAGTTATTGCCGACACATAAACCTTAAAAAAAACAAAGATGTGCCTGCAGAGTTCCTACTCCTCATGGTCAGCTCCATTAACCCTGTATATCACTTCCAAAATAGCAAGACAGTCAGCCCGCATCAAGAATATACTTCCCAATTCATAATCTTAAGGTCGAATTAAGTGAATCCTTTCGACATGTAAGTCATCATAGCGGCAGCCAATTGAAAAACTTAACTCTGTTTTTTTCCTAAGCAAGATGATCATATGACTATTCAACTCGGTGTAGTGATGGATCCGATCGGCTCCATCAAGATCCACAAAGACAGCACCTTTGCCATGCTATTGGCTGCTCAAGCCAGGGGCTGGCAGATTCACTATATGGAACAGCAAGACCTCTCATTACAGGATGGGGAATGTTGGGCTGAAACCAGGGTGTTACAGGTATCAGACGATAAATCGCACTGGTTCGAGTTTGGCGAAAAGTACACACTACCCTTACATCAACTGGATGTTGTACTGATGCGAAAAGACCCTCCGTTTGACATGGAGTACATCTACACCACCTATCTGTTGGAGCAGGCGGAAACGAAAGGCTGCACTGTGGTCAATCGACCAAGCAGTCTCCGTGATGCCAACGAAAAGCTTTTCACAAGCCTGTTCCCTCAGTGCACACCACCTACACTGGTCAGCCGTGTTGCTGATGTAATTCGAAGATTTCATCAGCAACACGGCGATATCATTCTCAAACCCTTAGGTGGTATGGGGGGTGAATCGGTTTTTCGCATACCTGAAAATGATCCCAACCTTGGTGTAATCATTGAGACATTGACTCAACATGGCAGTCAATTCACCATGGCACAGCGTTTTATTCCGGAGATTTCACTGGGTGACAAGCGTATACTGATGATTGATGGAGAACCTGTACCTTATGCCCTAGCCAGGATCCCGGCAAAGGGTGAAACCCGGGGCAATCTAGCAGCAGGCGGTCGCGGGGAGGGTATTCCACTCTCTGCACACGATACATGGATCGCACATCAGGTTGGCCCGGAACTCAAAGCGCGCGGCATTCTGTTTGCCGGACTCGATGTCATAGGCGATTATCTCACCGAGATAAATGTGACCAGTCCCACATGCATTCGCGAACTGGATAGCCAATTTGAGCTGGATATTGCCGGTGATCTTATGGATGTGATTACTATTAAGTTATGCAGATGATATCAATCGGAAAACAGACCGATCTATTAGGAATAAGCCTATTCATGGCTGCTGGCATCCACGCCTTTATTATTCTCGGCATCACCTTCAAACCATTCGATCGGAGCAAACCGGAATTTCGCCAGCAAAGCCTCGAAGTAATGGTTGTCAGGCGCCCTGCCGAGGAGCCTGAGAAGGATGAAAAACCAGATTTCCTCGCTCAAACCAGCCAGCAAGGTGGCGGTCTGGAAAGAGACCCGATCAAACCCCGGATAGCCGAGGCCCCTGTGCCTATACCTCTCCCCCAACAGGAACAGACGACACCCACAGAACCACAACTGAGACCACAACCGAAACAGCGCCCACTGACTACCGAGAAATCAACGTTGCAGGTACAACCTGAACCAGCCATCAAAACACCACCGACTAAACCATCCTCCAAACAGCTGTTAGCCAGCAAGAATATAGAAATTGCCAGGCTCACCGCTGAATTGGAACGCAAGACCATAGCCTATGCAAAAATGCCGAAGCGCAAGTCGATAAGCGCCAGCACCAAGGAGTATAAATATGCAGCTTACCTGGATGCCTGGCGACGTAAAGTGGAACGCATCGGCAATCTTAACTATCCTGATCAGGCTAAACGGAGCAAACTCTACGGCAATCTTGTATTACACGTAGCCGTAAAGGCTGACGGCAGCGTCGAGCATGTCGGTGTACTCCACTCATCCGGCCACAAGATCCTCGACGATGCCGCAATCCGCATTGTGCGCTTAGCTGCTCCCTTCTCGCCTTTTCCCAATGAGATCCGCAAAGAGACAGATATTCTCGATATCACCCGTACCTGGCAGTTTCTGCGTAGCGGCAGGCTCAACTCGGAATAGCTGTTGCAGCAGCCCGCCAGCGATTGGATACTATACATATGCGCCCAGAAACCAATCTTACCAACCATTTCCTCATCGCCATGCCGCGACTTGAGGATCCCAACTTCTTTCACACAGTGACCTACATCTGTGAGCACACCACCGATGGAGCCATGGGGATCGTTATCAATCGACCGATGGAGCTGCATTTGGCCGATATCTTCGAGCAGTTGGAGATCAAGATCAGCACAACCAAAATCGCTGAACACCCCGTCTACATCGGTGGACCGGTACAGAGTGATCGCGGCTTCGTACTCCACGACACCAGTACTGAATGGGCCTCGACAATGCAGGTAACCGCTGAGATCAGCGTTACAACCTCATTGGATATCCTTGAAGCCATTGCCGGCGGAGAGGGTCCGAAACACAATCTGGTCGCACTCGGCTATGCTGGCTGGGGTGGCGGACAACTGGAAAATGAGTTGGCACAAAATGCCTGGCTGAACGGTCCAGCACAGGGTGACATTATTTTCAACAGGGCTAGTGATGAGCGATGGCAAGCCGCAGCCGATCTGCTTGGCGTGGACCTCAACCTGCTTAGCGGCGATACTGGTCACGCTTAGTACACTTGTGCAGTAAGTGAAAATGGGCACCCTACTGGGATTCGATTACGGCACCCGCAAAATAGGCGTTGCGGTTGGCCAAACACTGACTGGCACGGCCACTCCCCTGGAAACTTTGCAGTTAGTTAATCATAAACCCGATTGGACGCGGATCGGACAACTCATCAAAGAGTGGCAACCACAAGCCCTGGTGGTCGGCTTACCCCTTGATGTGGATGACAGCGAAACCGATGCCACCCAACCGGCATTGCGGTTCTCGCGACAGCTTGAGGGGCGGTACCGTCTCAAGGTCTATTTGGCCGATGAACGGTTCACCTCCTTTGAGGCCAGGGATAGGCTGGGACATAAGGCTCGGCGAATCGAAGATTACGACGCCGTTGCAGCCAAACTGATTTTGGAAACCTGGTTAAATGAGCAATAGAAAAACTCTTATGGATACTGAGGCGGTAGAGTCCTTGGTCGATATCATGGCAGGCAAAATATGGACCCTGCTAAACGAAAGAGAGATCAGTAATCCGTTGATGATCGGCATCAGGACAGGGGGCGTCTGGTTGGCTGAGATGCTCCATCGCGAGCTGGGGCTGGAAGAGTCTCTTGGCACCTTGGACATCTCTTTCTATCGTGACGATTTCACCCGAATCGGTATGAATCCCGAGGTTCATCCTTCCGATCTTCCCATCCCTGTGGATGACCGCCACATCATACTGATTGATGACGTGCTGCATACAGGACGGACTATCCGTGCCGCTCTCAACGAGATATTTGACTACGGACGTCCCGCCTCGATCATCCTCGCCACCCTGGTTGACCGTAGTGGACGAGAGCTGCCGATTCAACCGGATATCATCGCCCTGCATCCCGAATTGGAGCAGGACCAGCACATCACTCTAATTGGGCCAGACCCTCTTGGACTGGTGATAGGCAGCAAGACAAATCGAAGTTCCCGTGGTGACGAACAAGGAAAGGATGCATGAGCCTCAGTAATAGGACACTACAGTTGGACAAGGAGCAGCGACTACTCCATTTCCTCACTATCGATGGACTTGGTAGAGAGATACTGACCGAAATCCTCGATACCTCGGAAGGTTTTACAGGCGTATCGGAAAGAACCATAAAGAAGGTCCCGCTGTGTCGAGGCAAGGTGGTCGCCAATCTCTTCTTTGAAAACAGCACCCGTACCCGTACTACCTTCGAGTTAGCTGCCAAGCGACTCTCAGCTGATGTACTCAACCTTAATATCGGTGCCTCCGCTGCTTCAAAAGGCGAAACCTTGCTCGATACGTTGCATAATCTTGAAGCGATGCACGTGGATATGTTTATAGTCCGACATGCCAGCAGCGGTGCTGCACACTTTATTGCTCAACATGCCGATAGAGGCGTAGGCGTCATTAATGCTGGCGATGGCCGTCATGCCCATCCGACCCAAGCGATGCTCGACATGTTCACCATCCGTCGCCACAAAGGGGAATTCGTAGGTCTGCGGGTGGCGATTGTGGGTGATATCCTTCATTCACGTGTAGCCCGCTCACAAATTCTTGCGCTCAATACACTGGGCGTCTCTGAAGTTCGCGTCGTGGCGCCACGTACACTGCTTCCCTCAGATGCCCGCAGTTTAGGAGTACATGTTTATCATGACATGGAGGAAGGTGTGCGGGATGTTGATGTCATTATCATGTTGCGCCTGCAAAAAGAGCGCATGCAAGGCACCCTACTTCCCTCAGAGCATGAGTATTTCAGTCTTTTCGGTCTCACTGAACGTCGTCTCGCGTTGGCTGACTCAGAGGCGATTGTCATGCACCCAGGCCCCATCAACCGCGGGGTGGAAATGGACTCCATGGTCGCGGATGGCGCTCAATCGGTCATCCTGCAGCAAGTCAGTTATGGAATAGCTATTCGCATGGCTGTTATCTCAATGGTTATTGGCACCCAGAACCTGCACATGCAGGAGGTTGCAGGATGAAGAAGAAAAAGGATATCAGCATCATAGGCGGACGTATCATCGATCCGGCCAATGCCATTGACCAGCTCACTGACCTGCACATCGCCGGTGGTAAGATTCTTTGCCTGGGCGAAGCCCCAACCGATTTTCAAGCCGATTATACGATAGATGCGAAGGATCATGTAGTCTGCCCAGGGTTGATCGACCTTTGTGCCAACCTGCGAGAACCAGGAGCAGAGCATAAAGCCACCATTGCCAGCGAAACGATGGCAGCTGCAAGCGGCGGAATCACTACACTCTGCTGCACACCCGATACCTACCCGGTGATTGATTCACCCGCCGTTGTCGGACAAATCCGCCATAAGGCACGCAATGCAGGTTTTTGTCGCCTGCTACCCCAGGGTGCCTTGACTCAGGCGCTGGATGGGGAGCGATTGAGTGAGATGGCAGCACTTAAGGCTGCTGGCTGCATAGCCGTCACCAATACCTACACGCCGCTAGCCAATACCCTGGTTCAACGACGTGCAATGGAGTATGCCTCGACCTTTGATCTATTGACAGTGATCCGCCCAGAAGACCATCACCTCTGTAATCATGGCTGTGTCCACGAAGGAAAGGTAGCTGATCGGATGGGATTGCCAGGAATACCTGAAGCGGCTGAAACAGTAGCAGTTGCCCGTGACCTGGCGTTGGCGGAGACCACAGGTGCGATGATCCACTTCCATGCTCTCTCAAGTGCGAGTGCTGCGAGAACCATGGCGTGGGCCAAGCGCGAAGGCCGCCGGGTAAGCGCGGATGTGGCCATTCACCAACTACATCTGACTGAATTGGATATTGAGGGATTCGATGCCAATTTTCATGTCAGTCCCCCATTACGCAACGATAGTGACCGGGATGGCCTAAGGGAAGCGGTGGCAAATAATGTGATTCAGGCAATCTGCTCCGACCATCAACCCCATGAAGCAGATGCCAAATCATCGCCATTCCCGGATACTGAACCAGGGATCTCTGGGCTTGAGACCTTGCTGCCATTGACACTCAAACTGGTTGAACAGGGTGTACTGGACATGAGCAGCGCCATTGCCCGTCTAACCTGTGGCCCGGCTGATATTCTTGGCTTGCCGCTAGGTCGTCTTACACCAAAGCTTGTTGCCGATATCTGTATATTCAATCCACATCAACGTTGGCAAGTGACTTCGGGTAAGCTCCTCAGTGCCGGGAAAAATACCCCCTTCATTGGTTGGGAAATGCCTGGACGGGTAACCCATACTCTGTTGAAGGGCCGATTGGTCTACTCCGAACAAGGTCAATGAAAAAAACTCACCGCGATACCATTTTCCTCGAGGACGCTGAAATCCTTGACCACCAGGCTTTTGCAGGTGAACAGTTCATCATGCGTCTACTGGCACCTCACTGTGCGGCCAAAGCCCGACCAGGCAGTTTCGTACATATTACCTGCGACCCCCAACTGTCGATGAGGCGCCCAATTTCAATCATGCGTACCTCTTCGTCCAAAGAGGGCTGGATCGAGTTGCTCTACAAACGGGTAGGAAGAGGTACTCGCTTGCTGGCACAGCGCAAAGTAGGTGAAAAGATCAGCCTTATGGGCCCTATCGGGAAACCCTTTAAGCCTTCTCCAGACCACAGCAGACCCCTATTAATCGGTGGTGGGGTCGGCATGCCGCCCATGGTGTTTCTGGCAAATGCGTTGCGTAAGGAGAAGCAAAAACAACCTTTTGTCATCCTTGGCTCGGAGACACCCTTCCCATTTCAGCCTGAACCATCACAAATCATGATCCCGGGATTGGCTGATGGCGTGATCGCCAGCATGCCACTGTTGGACGATTGGGGTATAGGCTGCCGACTAGCCAGCCTGCTGGAGTTTCCTGGATGCTTTCAAGGTTATGTCACTGAGCTGGCTACTCAATGGCTCAATACACTGAACAGACAGACCCGTTCACAGGTTGAGATCTTCGCATGTGGCCCTCATCCGATGTTGGAAGCGGTCGCACAACTGGCGGCTAAGCATGACATTCCCTGTCAAGTCTCCATGGAGGAGTTCATGGCCTGTGGTGTAGGCGGATGCGCCGGCTGCGTTGTCGAAGTGCAGACCCCAGACGGCCCAGCCATGAAGCGGGTCTGCGTTGATGGTC
>JAHXHU010000293.1 GCA_025656375.1 Candidatus Thiodiazotropha sp. (ex Ustalcina ferruginea)
CTTCACCATTCCAAGTGAAACGCCCTGTGCGGAGCCGCATGCAGGGTGTTGTGGGGGCTGGGGGTTAGAGACCCCCGGCTACCCGATTGCGTAGAAAATAGACCTGATCATGACTGACTTCTGTGGTCAGAGGTGCATTCTGCTCGCGCCAATCGGGAATCAATTCATTGAGGGAACAGGGATCGATGACAGCCCCTGAAAGTATGTGTGCGCCAATCTCAGAGCCTTTTTCAAGCACACAGACAGACAGCTCCTTTTTCTGTGCCATGGCAAGTTGACGCAATCGTATTGCAGCCGCTAACCCTGCCGGACCACCGCCAACGATGACGACATCATATTCCATGCTTTCACGTTGCATCATTGGCTCCGGCTTTAGGCCCTAGTTAACACTCCGGTCCAGTTCAGCTGATAAGGCAGGCAAGATGTCGAACAGATCACCGACAATGCCATAGTCTGCAATTTGGAATATGGGGGCATCCTCATCTTTGTTGACAGCCACGATCACTTTGCTCTCTTTCATGCCGGGCAAATGTTGTATGGCACCGGAAATACCCACCGCAATATAAAGTTTGGGCGCAACCACCTTACCGGTCTGCCCGACTTGTAAATCGTTTGAAACAAAGCCCTCATCCACCGCAGCCCGGGAAGCACCGATTGCTGCGCCAAGCTTATCGGCCCGCTCTTCAAGCATTTGAAAATTCTCCGCACTACCCAACCCACGTCCACCGGATACCACCACTTCAGCTTGGGTCAGATCTGGTCGTGTCGATTCAGTCACGACATCTCGTTCCCAGCGACAAAGTCCCAGATCCCCGCTAGCCTCAACCTGGTCAATCATTGCATTGCCACCTTCAGCGATGGCCGGCTCAAAAGCAGTCGCACGAACAGTAACAACCTTCAGCGAATCCTTCGATTGCACTGTGGCGATCACATTGCCCGCATAGATCGGACGCTGAAAGCAGTCGGTCGATTTAATCGCAATAATGTCCGATATCTGAGCAACACCCAGCAGTGCCGCCACCCGTGGCATTAGATTTTTTCCATTGGTGGTGGCAGGCATCAATAGATGGGTATGTCCTTCAGCCTGCCTGACGACCAAGGGGGCGACATTTTCCGCCAATTGATGTTCATACGGCGGGGCATCTGCCAGCAATACACGGCTCACTCCCTGCACCCTGGCAGCAGCCTCGGCCACCGACAAACAAGCACTGCCGGCGATCAACAGGTTCACTGCATCGTTTAATTGAGTGGCAGCAGTGATCGCCGCCAGCGTCGCAGCATTGAGTTCACTGTTATTGTGTTCCGCGATAACCAATACCGTCACGATTAGATCACCCTTGCTTCGTTTCTAAGTTTCTCCACCAGTTCTTTTGCGTCGGACACCTTTATACCGCCACTGCGCTGTGTCGGTTCAGCTACCGCAATAATCTCCAAGTGAGTTGATATATCGACATCCAATTCCACCGGCGTGATCTTCTCCAAGGGTTTTTTCTTGGCCTTCATGATATTCGGTAATTTGACGTAACGCGGTTCGTTTAGACGCAGATCGGAGGTCACTACACCAGGTAGCTTAAAAGAGAGGGTTTGGCTACCGGTATCGGTCTCGCGGGTAACCTGCACCCGATCATCATCGACCACAACATGGGATGCAAAGGTACCCTGGGGCCAACCCAACAGTGCCGCCAGCATTTGCCCTGTTTGGTTGCTATCATCATCGATAGCCTGCTTGCCCAGAATAACCAGATCGAACTGCTCTCTCTTCACTATGGCAGCCAGTAGTTTGGCAACTGTCAAAGGCTCCAACCGTGCATCGGTTTCCACCAGCACGCCACGATCCATCCCCATAGCCAGTGCTGTACGAACAACGTCCTGGCATGCCGCCTCGCCAAGTGATATCGCAACCGCCTCTGTGGCCATACCCGCCTCTTTCATCCGTACTGCCTCTTCCACGGGTATTTCATCGAATGGATTCATGGACATCTTTGCATTGGCTATTTCAACATCGGAACCATCCCCATTCGGTCGGACTTTTACGTTGTAGTCGACCACTCTTTTTACTGTCACAAGCACTTTCATTAGCTGGCCCCCTGGTGGTCTGTCCACCTGATAATTACGGGTTCAGAGCACCCGTGGTGTTTCGCAGCAAGACGCCTTGTGCAGGCAATGGCCCTTCCCTTGTCAAACAAGGCAACGCCGCTGCGGGACACCACGGGAGCGCCCTGCGGGTGGGCTTGTCTGCGCCCATGGACTGCGTTGCGCCTCTTGATAAGGCAATCAGCAATATCGGCGAGGCGCGCCTTGCCATGAACGAAGACAAGCCCACTGAGCCCGTAATTATCAGGTGGACAGACCACTAGCCTGCCGAACCCGGCTCACCGGTAATACGCAAGCCTGCACCATTGATCTTGTAGCGCTTGTTTAAAAATATCAGCACCGATGTCATTGCCTCAGCCACCACGGAATTATCGATTGCTCCCGCATGCCAGGCACGCAGATCAATATCTTGGGCAAGCTTGACCACCACTTCCCGGGCCTCAGGATCATTACCGGAAACCAACACATCAGAATCGTTATGATGACCATCGTCAGATTTTAAATGCGCAGCGGCAATATTCTGGAAGGCGGAGACTACACGCACATTTTCACCCAAAAATGTCTGCGACTGTTTCGCTGCCGGCCCATCCGCCGGGAGTTGTACACGAGCCACCTTGGGCGGCACCAGGGGTACAGTGGCATCAACAAATATCTTGCCCTGGACTGCATCGTGGACACTTTTCAGGGTGCCCTCGTGACTGGCGAAGGGCACCGTCATGATCACCACCTCTGCAATTGTCGCAGCCGTGCTGTTCTCTCTTCCATCTACAGGTGTCCCGACCCGTTCTGACAGTGCCTTTGCTGAATCTCTGGCCTTCTCCTCGCTCCTGGAACCGATGATCACTGGATAGCCGGCTTTGGCCAGTTGATAGGCCAGACCACCACCCAGATCACCCGTGCCACCGAGCACGGCGACAATCGGCAAAGCATAAGACATCTGCAAACTCCTCTATGTTGATATCCGCTCAATTCAGGCGATAACGCGGACCCTATGTGAATACTATTAACCACGCCTGACAGCGTCTTGAATGCCAGGGAGAACAAGTTGACTCTCAAGGAAGCTGGTTACGATTTAAAACAACACACAGCAGTGCAAGCGGTTCTTCCGTTTGATCAGGCAGGCTTACATCTAGCAATGGATTCTATTTTGGAAAATCAATCGTACACTTAGATGTTAATAACAGCGCTTGCCCACTCAACAGGGAGGGAGCCAGAAAACACCAATTGACGGCAGACTATCAGTTAACCGAGCGGATCGATTCGATGGGGATGTGAATAAACTGTCAAGCGTCCCTTGCGTACGAAACCGCATAGCGTCACTCCGAACCGTTCTGCCACTTCTATCGCCAATGATGTAGGTGCGCTGACTGCAGCAACAATTTCCAGGCCGGCTCGAACCGCTTTGGTCACCATCTCCAAACTCAGGCGACTGGATAACAGAACACCGCGAGCTTCAAACCCTTCACCACTCAACAGAGAAGCACCGATGACCTTGTCGAGGGCGTTATGCCGTCCAAGGTCTTCAGCCACAGCATGAATGCGTCCATCAGTGGAGAATATGGCTGCCGCATGTGCCCCACCCGTTTCATCGAATATGCCCTGTCGCCGCCGCATCTCTTCCATCAGCTCAGCAAAGCCTCTACCTTTGAGGCGCATGCGATCAGGCACACGCTTCAAACCGAATGTATTATTCTCGACCACTTCCCTGCTTCCACAAATTCCGCAAGAACTGGTCATCACCACGTTGCGACGACGTGTTTCGATCATTTCCGGATGTTTGATCTTCATGCGTACAACCCCCTGCTTATCGGGACAAACCGCCAGGCTCTCGACATCATCAAGATCTTGGATCAAACCTTCTGTGAATGCGAAACCCGCAGCCAAAGAGAGGGCCGCACCGGGAACTTCCCCACTCAGCAGACCGTGCCCTGAGAGATACCCGCTACCGAGAAGTTGCACATCGTCGGTTGGCGTCCACATCAAGGTATAAGTACCGATCTCCTCGACATCCAAAGTCAAGGCATCTTCCACGACCACCGGACTCTCTTCCACCACGCCCGGCTGACCCGGCCCGGGAATGCAACGTGAGGTTACCCGCCGCACGCCAGGCTTCTGGTCACCATCCATGGCGTTGGAAGAGACAGCTCTAGCGCAGGCCAAGACGGGCTGCAAAGCTAATTTGGGGCTCATAGACACCTGCCTTGAAAATTAAAACTCGATAACTAAAGAAACCGATCAGCACACCAATTGCTGCCACAACTACCGCTACCGGTGTCGTTCCCCCAAACCACAGTGCGATAAGAGGCAGTACAATACCGGCACCGAACACCAACCCATGAAAAGGCAATGAGAAGCTCTCTTTAATCAATAAGGTCACCGACTGTTGTCCTCCCCGAGTACCATGATAAGCAGCATGAAGCAGGCTCAACAGGATGGCCAGGGTGACCACCAACAAACCTAAAAATATCTTATGCAACATCACCAGATCTGCATCGCCCAAACCACCCAACACACTTGCCAAAAGCAGGGTGACAGCGGTACCACTGAGTAAAGCATAGGCCATACTGCTAACCGGCATCAGTCCTGTATTCCACAAGGAAATGGAAGAGGAGTGGGACATGGCAAAACCCTGGTAGGTCATCACCACCAACGCGGCCGCTACCGTAACAAACATCACCAGCTTGCCCAGAAACCCGCCACCCGACCAACCGAATGCTTGATCAAGCACAACTAGCATCCCGAATGGGACAAATACCATAATGGATATCAAGCCCCGGCTTATCCAGGAACGATCAGGACGAAGTACAGCCCGCCAGGATTTTGCCGGCACACCCATGTGGGTCAAATGAAAAAAGGGCTTTCCAACACCGGTGCTGATTAGACCGAGGATCATCCCGGCAATAAAATCAAAGTACATCGATATCAGGAAGGTACCGGCACCCAACTCACCGAAGAAGAAGGCGGTGGCCATCGGCACATCCCAGAAATTTTGGAAACGATAGCCAAGTTTAAAGCTATCGCCGACCAAAGGTGCATCTGTATTCGACATCATCCGCTCCTTTAGGATATGTAGTAAACCTTGGGTTTGGTATTTTTTTCCGCCAGTGGGGCCTGGCCACCACCCCGTTCACGCATGACCCGGTTGGGCTTGCTGTCAGGGTCATCAAAATCACCGAAAATACGTGCATTGGTGGGGCAAGTGACCACACAGGCAGGATCCAGACCGGCATCCACTCGGTTGCTGCAAAAGTCGCATTTGATAACAGTACCCGGCGTAAACCGATCGTAACCCTGCTTCTCGAAATCGGTTAAGTGACCTTCACCGAATAGCCCCCTGTCCAACATTTCCTTGGAGACCTGACTGCGTTGATCATAGGGGCAGGCCACGGCACAGCTTCCGCATCCGATACACTTTTCACCATCCACCATGACAATGCCGTCATCCCTTGTGTAAGTCGCTCCGCTGGGACAGACCTTTTCACAGGGCGCATCCTCACAGTGATTACACAGGGTCGGGATATAGACCCGCTTTACAGATGGATAGACACCGTAGTCCTCACTCAGCGTTTTGGTAAAGAAAACACCGTCCGGCAGGCTGTTCTCCTGTTTACAGCCTATTACGCAGGCATTGCAGCCAATACATCGCTTTAGATCAAAGACCATACCCATTCTGGCCATCAGTGCGCCCCCTTGCCTTTCGCAATCTCGTCAACCATCTGATAAACGGTGCCGCCCTGCTTGAGACTTTCCGGCCAATCATCCACTTTAGTGATCTTCACACGACAGGCCGTCTCCGGTTGACCGGTCACAGCATCCGTGTTCTTCAAGTCATAGGGCAACATATCGTTAAAGTGTCCGCCGGCATGGCGTACAGCACGGTTTTCCGTGCGGATTCGTGACAGTGAATTGGAAACGCCTACCGCATCGGGATGCATAGTCTCCACACCCGCGACACGACCGTATATGGGACCGCCATGGGGTGACTCAAGCCTGATGATATCGCCACTCTCCAGTCCCTTGGCCTGCATCGTTCCAATGTTCAAAAGGATTGAGGTATGCACGGGATCCCGATAGACAATGTCCTTGATCCAGGGATTACTCAGACTCTCACCAAAATTCATCTGGATATCCTTGAAAAAGAAACCGTACAGATCGTATTCCGGCGGCTCCTGGTGAATCGGATCCAGGTCCGGCGTCGGTAAGGGTTGATAGTCATCCCAGGGCCACTGATCGATAAAGGGGACGCCCTTCTCTTTCATTTTCACCTTGAGATCCTCGCGAATGGTCACCATATCCTCGATATAGAAAAGCAGCCGCATCCCTTCCCAGGGCCGGTAGGACTTCTTCGACTGACGCCAGGTCGAGGAGTGACCATGTTCGATATACCAGTCGAGATCCTTCCCATTCCAAAGCTTGCCTTTGCGCTCGGCAATCTCCTTGTCGGTATACTTTTTACCGGGCTCGAGCATCAACTCCGGTACCTGGTGGAATCCCAGCACCATGTTGATGACATTGTTCCAGGAATCGACCAATCCCATGCGCTCCGATAATTCGTAAAAGATCTCCTCCTCGCTCTTGGTGTCGTGCAACGTCTCCACTGCAGGTTGACGAAGACACTGCCCTTCAGTGAAAGGCGGCTCGATCATGGTCATATTCCAGGTCTCGAGTACGTCGCTCGAGGGTAGGATTACGTCAGCAAAATCGGTGGTCTCGGTGGGAATAATGTCGCAGCAAACGATAAAACGCATACTACGCATGATGTCGAACCAGCCTTCACGGGGTCCCTGCATCGCCCACAACGGATTAGAGTGGCAGATCACCATCACATCCGGTGTGTAATCCATGCCGAACTGCTCTGGATCCTTCCACACACTCAGATTCAAATGGGGCGGATTGACACCGACAGGGAAATAGCTCAACAGATGATACTCGTTGGGTGGATAACTCATTGGCGGTACCACCCCAAGTTGATGGGGTTCACCCTTCATCATGCCGCACTCACCTGGCTCACAACGTAACCAGTCGATGGTCTTTTCATCCAGGTTCACACCCAAATGACCGCCAGGGGCATCGATATTGCCGACCAGGAAATTGACCAGCTTATAACTGTGATTGGCCTGCATACCCTTTTTTCGTCCCTGGGCACCACGATAGTAGTTGTATGCCGCCGGGCGAAGGGGCAGTGTGCGGCCATCGATCTCGATAGTAGCCCCAATCTGTGCCGCCTCCGCAAACTCACGGGCAATGTGCCGTACCGTATCCGGGGGTACGGTGGTGATCTTTTCCATCTCCTCAGGGCTACAGCCATCCAGGATATCCTTGAAGCGTTGGAAGGCCGGTTTACACTTTTGACCCGCAATTTCATATTCACCGGTCAACGCAAAATCACCCATGGTTTTGTCATTCCACAGCTTGGCTTTGTCCTCCTTGGCATCCCAGACCCAAATATCGCCCTTGTCATTACGGACGAATAGTCCATCCTCACCCACCAAATAGGGTGCATTGGTATCCTGTTTCAGGAATTTCCAGTCGCAGAGTCCTTCATTGACCAATACATGACTCATGCTCAACGCAAATTGCCGATCAGTGGCCGGTTTAATGGGTACCCACTCTTCTGATTTAGCGCCGGAGATAGAGAGCCTTGGCTCCACTGTCACAACCTTCATACCCCGATCAACACGGGCATTCGCCATATGGTAGGAGGAGGCAGCAGCATGCAAATGGGATGAGAAACCATCGCCAGTACCATCATTTATCCAATAGTTGCAGTACTTAACATCATTGATTGAGGCAAAGGATGCATGGATATAACCATTGGCAGGATGGTAGGCCCCGCCACAAATGGTGCCGGCAGACTGGAAGCAATTGAAATTGCCGAACGAGAGTGGCCAGGTCCAGATATGCATCTTCTGGAAATCTTCCAGGGAAGGCAGAATCTTCCTAGGATCCTCTTTCAAGGATGTACCGATTTCCCGGGCACAGATGTCAAAGGCCTCATCCCAACTGATCGGTTCCCATTTAGGATCGACACCCGGCCCCTTGTCTGGGTTCGTGCGCTTCATGGGCTGTTTGAAACGCTGTGGGTCATAGTGCCGCATAATGGCCGCATTGCCCTTGGGACAGAGCTTGCCCATATTTGACGGATTGGAGGGATCACCCTCGATCTTATTGACCACACCATCGTCAGTAACGTGGATCAAGTTGGTGCAAGAGTGCAAACACATCTTGCAGGTTGAACGCACCCACTTACCGGGTTTCAGCGAATTCTGAACCACTCTCTCTGAACTACTCACATTGAGCCTCCTGACTAGTGAAATCGCCTGGTAGTCGAGTCGGACATCCGTCCAAATCCCTACTTCTACGCATTCTTTCGATGCCGCTGTTGGCGTATGTACCCACGCTAGTATTTTCCCGGGAAGTTCCGCAATCCTGAAAGTGCACAGTAATAGCCTGATAGCGCATAAGTTGGCTCTGCATTTCTATGGAAAAACTAGGTGTTTTCGATTGGGAGGTGATTTTGCGGCTAAATGCCAATCGCTTGACTGTCGCATAAGGACTAGCATAAATCAGAGTAGATGGAGCCCTGTGTAAACTTGGAATAATCTTGGTAATTCCAGATGTTAGTATCTCTGTACAAATCGCTGCGGAACATGACTAAACAACACCAAAAAGGGAATCAATAAGCATTATGCAGTGCTGTATGCTGAATCGGAATAGATAGAAGTGTTGCGCTTGTTCCAGCAACCTGATTGTCGCATTAATCATTCCTATCGTGGATTCTAGGCTGAAGGGAAACTTTAAACCTCAACAGCAGATGGATTCATCATGCTGTCGAATGCCAAGTTGGTCAATAGATCCTCGACATCACGAAAGCTGTGAGCAACAGGGTGATACAACCCAATAACACGTCCGATCACTTCTGGTTGATTTGGGTATTATAGTCGGGGTTTGTTGATTTGTTCTTAGCAGGGTTGTCATGCCAAATCGGTCAGCGTGACAATTCCGTTGGCGCGTCCTCTAGACACAACGGCCAGGCAATGCCTGGCCGTTGTTTGTGAGACTAGGAATGTCAGCTAAATATCTAGCTTGCCCGTATCCTGCAGCGCCTTGGCCTGAGCAGGCCAGCTGGACGGGTCGAAGCGGCGATACCGGGTGCCTTCTTCATCCAGAACAGCCCGGAGTTGTTTCTCATCCATTGCTGCCAAGGTCACAAAGTTTGCAATACCTTTGGATTGCAGCATCTTAGCAAGGGCGGGGCCGATTCCGGAGATCAAGGTCAGATCATCGGTTGATTGTACCGCTGTTTTGCTGGGTCCTGGCCGAACTGAAGGCGCGGCTTTTGTTCTTTGTCTGGTGTTGGCAACCTTTTTCCCCTTATTGCAAGAGAGTCTTTGATCTCATGATGGATTTCGGGACTTCCAAGTCCCCGAAATCGACTCGATCTTCGACAACCTGTTATGGCCCCGGA
>JAHXHU010000070.1 GCA_025656375.1 Candidatus Thiodiazotropha sp. (ex Ustalcina ferruginea)
CATTAGGTGGAATCACCCCGATACAGAAGCTGGCTCAGACAGCTTAACAGTGACTACTTTTGAGTCCCATTATTAATGGGGAGATTACCTCTGTAGCCAGCCTATTTTTTAAAGTAGATATACGGTGTCTTGTAGCGGTGGTGGCAATTGACTAGCTCCAGATGAAAGTCTCAAGCACTTATGCTTTTATGGTGGCGAGTCGGTGCACCCCCAAGTCTTAATGGCCTCATTGCGTCTAATTTCCTTCTAACGAGTATTCTGTTTCTTGTCCGGGTCTCAGTCTCAACAACCTGAGAATCACCACCACAGGGGTTGAGAGCTTTGTCTGTTTGGTTACCGAATTCCTAAAAGGTCCACAAAGAGGGAAGTGACCATCATGTCGAGTATAAGAATCCTGGGTTTCACAAGACCACTTATATCGGTTTTGGTGGTGAGTACAGTGTGCGGATGGCTGTGTGATTTTATGAAAACTGGACGAGATGATATTGCAGCCACAAAAAAAGGGTTGGCGATTGCTCGCTAACCCTTTGTTTTGTTTGGCTCCCCGGGACAGGCTCGAACTGCCGACCTAGTGATTAACAGTCACCCGCTCTACCGACTGAGCTACCGGGGAATTGTTTAGGAGGGGCGCATATTAATGAGACTGAGCCTTAGCGTCAATAGTTTCTCCGACAAAATCACCTGCTGCAACTGAGTGGAGAGCCACTGGGACGGACTTCCGATACCCTGACACGTCCCTCGTTGTTTACAATTACGGCCTTGGGCGGTACGAGATTATCAGGATCGCAGAATGTGAGTGTGAGATTATAGCCACTTGGCCGTCCATCACCCTGGTAGACCACCCGTTTACGACCACTGCTGGAGTGAATGTTGATCGCCACCCGTTCCCCGGGGTGATGACTGCCTTGTAGCCGTTCATCCTGGTTTTTTGTCTTATTCCTGTTCCTATCCTCGAAGAGGATGAAACCCTGGCTCCAATCAGTCGTTCCAAGACAAGTCTCTCCGTCAACACTGGGGCAGAGTATATGATGAGTCTCTTTGGTAATCGCCAGGGAGCGGGCCAGATGGAAGTGGTGGACGAAGCTGTTGATTTCGCTTCTCTGTTGGTTCTTTATGGTCATGTTGCGGAATGATGGGACACCTAAACTGATCAGGGTCAGCAAGATAGTCACCGTTATGACCAACTCAATCAGGGTTAAGCCAGTTTCTTTGGACAAAAATCGGGTGACAAGCGTCTGCATGGGGGGTCCCTCCTTGGAGTAGCTGAAGGGCGCATCCTGCGCCCGTTGTGTCAGACTACCAGCTTATCAGGCTTGAAGTATCCCCTCAATACGATCCAGTGCCTGTTCAAGATTTTGTCGACTGGTGGCGATGGAGATGCGTACATGTCCAGCGAGTCCGAATGCGGTTCCCGGCACAAGAGCAACGCCGGCTTCAGTGATCAGGTACTCAGAGAGTTCAAGATCGTTGTTGACCCCCTCCAATGCTTCCAGAGCTCCTTCAATCCTAGGGAAACAGTAAAAGGTTCCGTCGCTGGGAAGGCAGTCGATTCCGGGCATCCCATTGAGACGCTCGACCACATAGTCGTGGCGCTCTTTAAAAGCGATCAGCATTTCACTGATACATACCTGGGAGCCCTCCAGTGCTGCTTGAGCGGCTACTTGAGAGATAGAGGTGGGGTTGGATGTGCTTTGCGACTGGATCTTCTTCATCGCTTTAATGATCTCTGCCGGACCACCCGCATAACCGATACGCCAGCCTGTCATAGAATAGGCTTTGGAGACACCATTCAGTACCAGGGTACGCTCATTGAGCTCTGGGCAGGCATTGAGGATATTGACGAAGCTGTTACCGGGCCAGAGGATGTGTTCATACATATCATCGGTTGCGATCAACACCCGCGGATGCTCTTTCAACACCTCGCCCAGGGCTACCAACTCTTCGTGGCTGTAGGCCATACCGGTGGGGTTGGAAGGGCTGTTTATGACGAATAGCTTGGTCCTGTCGGTGATGGCTGCCGCCAGTTGCTGAGCGTTGATCTTGAAATTCTGCGAAGCACCGGCTGAAACCAGTACCGGGACGCCGCCGGCCAGGATCGACATATCCGGGTAGGAGACCCAATAGGGGGCAGGAATAATCACCTCATCACCTGGGTCCAGAACCGCCTGAGCCAGATTGTAAAAACTCTGTTTGCCGCCACAGGAGACGAGGATCTGGTTCGGTGCATAGTCGAAACCGTTGTCTCGTTGGAACTTTTCAATGACTGCCTGCTTTAACGCGGGCGTACCATCCACTGCAGTGTATTTGGTGAATCCATCATTGATGGCCTTGATGGCGGCATCCTTGATATGGTCCGGGGTATCGAAGTCCGGCTCTCCCGCACCCAGTCCAATGACATCCTTTCCTGCGGCACGCATCTCGGCGGCACGGGCAGTGATTGCAAGGGTGGGAGAAGGTTTAACGGCTTTGACGCGACTAGAGAGTTGTGAGTTCATTACGGTTTTGATCCCTGATTCTCAAACATCAGCACACTGGCTGATCAAAGGGTGGGTAAATGCCATTCGATGATGGCGCTGTCGGGGTGTCATAATAGCCAATTAACGCACGATGAAGAATCCCCAAAATGAATAAAGCGTTTAAATTAATCTCAAAATTCGATCCTGCGGGCGATCAGCCGGAGGCGATCAGCCGTCTTGTGGAGGGACTGACCGACGGCGAGGCAGGTATGACTCTGCTAGGAGTGACCGGTTCCGGCAAGACTTTCACAATCGCAAATGCCATTCAACAGTTGCAGCGTCCGACCTTGATATTGGCTCCCAATAAGACCCTGGCTGCCCAATTGTATGGCGAATTCAAGGAGTTTTTCCCTAACAATGCGGTTGAGTATTTTGTCTCTTACTATGACTACTACCAGCCTGAGGCCTATGTGCCCGCATCCGATACTTTCATCGAAAAGGATGCTTCGATCAATGACCATATCGAGCAGATGCGTCTGTCGGCTACCAAGGCCCTTCTGAAACGCCAGGACACCATTATTGTGGCGACTGTCTCATCCATTTACGGTTTGGGTGATCCGCGCTCCTATCTGGGCATGATGTTACACCTAAGCCGTGGAGAAATCATCGATCAACGCGCTATTCTCCACCGTCTTGCCGAGTTGCAATACAAGCGAAATGATGTCGAATTGCACCGTGCTACCTTCCGTGTACATGGCGAGGTGATCGATATCTATCCTGCTGAATCGGATGCAGAGGCGGTTCGGGTGGAGTTGTTCGATGATGAGATCGAAAAGCTATCTGTGTTTGATCCACTTACCGGTGAGATACTGCGCAAAGTGCCACGTTATTCGATCTTTCCCAAGAGCCACTATGTTACGCCACGGGAGACGCTGTTGCAGGCGGTTGATCAGATCAAGCTTGAGTTGCAACAGCGTCTGACCCAATTGGAATCAGTCAATAAGTTGGTGGAAGCGCAACGCCTTGGTCAGCGAACCCGCTTTGACATTGAGATGATCACGGAGCTGGGTTATTGCTCCGGTATTGAGAACTACTCTCGCTACCTGTCAGGTCGGGCAGCAGGTGAACCGCCTCCCACACTTTTTGATTATTTACCGGATGAGTCGCTACTTGTTGTGGACGAGAGTCATGTCACCATTCCCCAGCTTGGTGGCATGTTTCGTGGTGACCGTTCACGCAAGGAGACATTGGTGGAGTACGGATTTCGGCTCCCCTCAGCGTTGGATAACCGACCACTCAAGTTCGAAGAGTTTGAGCGACGCTCGCCTCAGACGATCTATGTGAGCGCAACACCCCGTGACTATGAGATCGAGCATGCCGGTGCCATTGTCGAGCAGGTAGTCCGTCCTACAGGATTGGTCGATCCGCAGCTCGAGGTCAGGCCTGCCAGCAGTCAAGTCGATGATCTGCTTTCTGAGATTCACCTGCGGGCGGCGCAACATGAGCGTGTACTGGTTACAACACTCACCAAGCGAATGGCGGAGGATCTGACTGATTATCTCGGTGATCATGATGTCCGTGTGCGCTATCTCCACTCCGATATCGACACGGTGGAGCGAGTTGAGATCATTCGCGATCTCCGATTGGGCGAATTCGATGTACTGGTTGGTATCAATCTGTTGCGTGAAGGTCTGGATATGCCGGAGGTCTCCCTGGTTGCGATCTTGGATGCCGACAAAGAGGGTTTCCTCCGTTCCGAAGGTTCGTTAATTCAGACCATCGGTCGAGCAGCACGTAACGCCAACGGCAAGGCGATCCTCTATGCAGATCAAGTCACCGGATCGATGCGGCGGGCCATGGATGAAACTAACCGCCGACGAGAGAAGCAGATTGAATACAACAAGGTCCATGGCATTACACCACAGACAATCCTGAAATCGATTGCAGATATCATGGAAGGCGCTTACCCCGGAGGACAGATGAGTGCCAAGCGTTATGCGAAGGTGGCAGAGGAGGAGGCTGAATATGCCAGCCTGTCACCTAAGCAGATGGCCAAGCGAATCCAGCAATTAGAAGAGCAGATGTACCGCCATGCCCAGGATCTGGAATTCGAAGAAGCGGCACAGGTCAGGGATCAGATCAAGGGACTGCAAGATAGAGGACTGGTTGTATGATCAATGCAATCAGTATTCATCATTGAGAAAAGGTACTTTGAATAGAATTGAGTGAGGAAATATAAAGTATTTATATAAAAACCTTTTATTATCCCTGGTTTATCCTAGAATTAAATTTATTCTAAACTATTTTGGAAGGCGCTACGGCGGGTAGTACTGAATATGAGTGATATTCAAGGTATGCTCAGTGATATCCAGGCGGAGGCGAATTATGCCTGCCGCATGACGGGTAGAACACATTTAAATGACCATATTCTGGATGCCATGGGCCGTGTGCCCAGGCAGCGCTTCGTCAATAAAACCTTCCGCTCCCACGCCTACGATAACAGCCCACTACCAATTGGTAAGGGACAGACCATCTCCCAACCCTTCATTGTCGCATTGATGACCGATCTGGTGGCACCGCAAAGAAGTGATAAAATCCTCGAGGTGGGCACCGGCTCTGGCTATCAGACCGCAGTACTGGCTGAATTGGTCGAGCATCTCTATACCGTTGAAATCATCCCCAAACTGGCTCAGAAATCCCGTCGCAGACTGGAAAAAGAGGGCTATACCAATATTTCGTATCGGGTGGATGATGGCTATTTCGGTTGGCCTGAAGAAGCACCCTTTGATGCCATCATGGTAACGGCTGCGGCTGAAGAGATCCCTCAACCTCTGCTTGATCAACTTGCACCAGGCGGACGGCTTGTATTACCCGTAGGCAAGCGTCTCTATAGCCAGGATCTGATTCTTGTAACGAAAGACCATTCCGGTCAACTCCATTCATCCAGGCTATTGCCTGTTACCTTCGTGCCCCTCACCGGGGATCGTTGAGTTACAAACCTGAGGATTTCAGCTGGGTTAGGGTTGCAATTGGCATGGAGCAGCCTGTATGATTCGCCGTCTTAAAGGCGCGTAGCTCAGTTGGTTAGAGCGCTACCTTGACATGGTAGAGGTCGTTGGTTCGACTCCAATCGCGCCTACCAGATAAATCAAGGAGTTAGGTTGACTAGCTTCCTTTCTAAATGCCTCACGGTCACTGTGGGGTTTTTTTATGGCTGCGATTCGTATGTATGGTTCTCATCACCAATGCAAATCAGTAGGAATGGCCATCCATTCATCACTAAGCCATTTTCCTGTCTGAAAACAACAGAGTACCTTACTAAAGACACTGATGCGAAAATCGAAAGGGGTATTCTCTTCATCGATTTTCCCAATTCCCCCGTCATTCAACTAGTGAAAGGTCAAACCAGCTACGGTAAAATGGGAGAAAGGTCTTTTGTCGAGAATGCTGTCTGCCTTATTGCAGTGCTCATCAGTTGAGACGGTGCAGCCTGTTCCTGCTTCTGGGCTAAAGTCATCTGGACTGGCCAGGGTCCGGGCTGATTGGCAAGGTATTAGTCCAATGGGCGTACAGGGTGTACAGCTGAAGCTAATTCAGTTAAGGAAGCCCTCACACATAGCGTACATTGAATGACTCAGCTGCCAGTTTAGAGATGTATGCCTCAGCGAGCTCTCAATAGTCTGATTCGAAACTTTATTTCTTATTATTAGGAACTAGTCAGCCACTAAAATATTTTAAGATAGACTTAAGTATAAAAGGGGTAATGGTTTGGGCGGATTTTCTGAAAAATTATTTTCTGAGTCATTAGCTGAGGCTGTTCTTGAAGCTACTGACGATGGAATACTGGTAATAGATACAGACAGAAAAGTCATCAAGCATAATTCACGTTTCGCGGAATTATGGAAAATACCTCCTATGCTGCTTAAATCAGATGATGATGAAGCACTTCTGAACTTTATACTTAGTCAAATATCCGATCCTCAACAGTTCATCAATAAGGTTCTCGAGTTATACAACACCCCGAAATCTGAAAGCTTTGATACATTGACATTTAAGGATGGACGTATTATCGAACGCCTTTCTAGGCCGATGTACATGGATGATAAGGTTTTTGCAAGGGTCTGGGGTTTTCGAGATATTACTCCTGCTGAAACAGTCAAACGTGAACTTAATAGAGAAGTCGGGTTTCGAAACACAATTATTAACAACTTACCTGACTTGATTTGGTTAAAAGATCCAGATGGTATCTATCTTGCGTGCAATGAACGTGTTGAAGAATTATTTGGTGAGTCAGAAGCAGATATTGTGGGAAAGACTGATTATGATTATGTCGACACGAAACTTGCGGATTTCTTCAGGGAGGATGATAGAAATGTAATTGCTAATAGAGCACCTTCAATAAATGAAGAGTGTATTACATTCGCAAATGATGGACATAGAGAACTATTGGAAACAACCAAGACACCAATATTTGATAATAATGGCAAGCTGATTGGTGTACTCGGAATTGGTCATGATATTACTGAAAGGAGAGAAGCAGAGGAGAAGCTTAAACAAAGTGAGGAGCGGTTTTCGCTGGCTATGTGTGGTGCCAATGATGGGTTATGGGACTGGAGCCTGGAAACAGATGAAGTCTATTACTCTCCTCGCTGGAAAAGCATGCTAGGTTTCGAAGAGTTTGAACTGGATAATAGTTTGGATGTCTGGAAAACACTGGTTCATCCGGATGATAAGGATTGGGTGCTCGGCAAGGTTGAAGATTATTTAACTGGCAAGTCTAAATCATTTGAAGTTGAAATGCGTATGCATCACAAAGAAGGCCATGAAGTTGTTGTTTTGTCCCGGGCTTTTCTGACATATCGTGATGATGGAAAACCTGATCGCCTGGTTGGCACTCACGTTGATATTACCGAACGTAAAAAAACAGAGAATTTTGTCCAAAGAAATAATGAGATTCTCGAGATGATTGCGACGGGGCGACCTGCTTCAGAAATCTACGATGCGATCGCATTAATGTATGAGGAGCGTCATCCAGGCATGCGATGCTCAATGCTTGAATTACATCACAATAAGCTCTTGCATGGCGGTGCTCCAAGTCTGCCGAAGGAGTATTGTGATGCAATACATGGCCTGGAATATGGTTCCAGTGTTGGCTCATGCGGAACATCCACATATACCGGAGAGCGTGTACTCGTTGAGAATATTGATACGGATTCGAAATGGGCGAAAATCAAACATGTAGCCCTTCCACATGGTTTGCAAAGCTACTGGTCTGAGCCTATTAAAAATTCATCAGGTAAAGTATTGGGTGCATTTGGTATGTATCACAATTATCCTGTACTACCCAATGAAAATGAATTATTCGATCTTAAATCAGCAGCAAGTTTAGCTGGTATTATCATGGAACGCGTACATTCCGAAAATGAACTCAATCAACACAGACAAAAACTAGAGGAACTAGTAGCTAAACGTACTCTAGAACTCGAAGTGGCTAAGAGGGAAGCAGAAGAAGCCAATCAGGCTAAGAGTTTGTTTCTTGCTAATATGTCTCATGAAATCCGTACGCCTATGAATGGAATTACCGGCATGACGCATCTGGCATTACAAACAGAATTGAATGACAAACAAAAGAATTACATCACAAAGGCACATCAATCTGCAAAAAATCTACTTAGTATCATTAATGATATTCTCGACTTTTCAAAAATTGAAGCTGGAAAAATAGAGCTTGAAGAAAACGGTTTCCAGCTTAATAAAGTCATAGACAATATGGTTAACCTGGTCAGGTTAAAAGCGCAAGAAAGAAGTATCCATCTTACAGTGAGAATTGATAAGAATGTCCCGAAAAAACTCATTGGAGATCAATTACGTCTTAGTCAGGTCTTAACCAATCTTGCCGATAATGCTGTCAAATTCAGTCATGCAGGAAGCACTGTATCTGTGCATATTGCATTACAAGAGGAATATGACCAGGAAGCTGTTCTACATTTTTCTATTAATGACACTGGAATAGGAATGTCGCCGAAGCAGCAGGAAATATTGTTTCAATCATTCAACCAGGCAGATGCCTCTACAACAAGACAGTATGGCGGAACAGGGCTTGGACTGGCAATTTCCCAAAAGCTCACTGAGTTAATGAGAGGAAGAATATGGGCCGAAAGTAGCGAGAATACAGGAAGTACATTTCATTTTACTGTTTGTTTGAAAAAACAGATGGATAGTTCTCAAGACAAGAAAGCACATGATAACCAGGCTGAATTGGTTAACCAGGCTATTGCTCAGCTTCGTGGCGTTAAAATATTGCTTGTTGAAGATAACGAGCTCAACCAGGAGCTTGCTAAGGAACTGCTTGTCATAAATGACATTGTGGTAGAAACAGCCTATAACGGGAAAGAAGCATTGAGCTCGCTGGCTGACCAACAATTCGATGGCGTATTAATGGATTGTCAGATGCCTGTTATGGATGGTTATGAAGCAACGCGTACAATTCGCCAACAGGAAAAATATTGTACTTTGCCTGTCATTGGCATGACAGCTAACACCATGCTAGGGGATAAGGAAAAAGCGCTGGCAGTTGGCATGAATGATTATATTGCCAAGCCGATCGATCCTGATAATATGTTCGTGACTTTGGCTAAATGGATAAAGTCTGATAATTACTCATAGTCCAGCCAACAAGCAGGGCGCATTAACTGTGTCTCTCCGAACCTGACCTGATTGATTTATGTAGTCGTCTCTTGTTCTTATGAAACCGATTTTGGTAGATTTCATCTGCAGGGAGGGGGCGGCTATAGAGGAATCCCTGGGCGAGATTACAACCCGCCTGCAGCAGAAAATTGGCCTGATGCTCTTCTTTCACCCCTTCAGCAACCGCTTCCAGTCCCAAACTTTTTGACAACGCAATAACTGCGCGGACGATGGTCTCGTCGTTCTCGTCACGGCCAATATCACGAACGAAGGATTGGTCGATTTTCAGTCTGTCGGTAATCCCCCCAAAAAATAACGGGGTTCAAAAGTAGAATTTTCCAATTATGATTACGAAAAGGAGAATCTACAATGAAGAAGTCCCGC
>JAHXHU010000215.1 GCA_025656375.1 Candidatus Thiodiazotropha sp. (ex Ustalcina ferruginea)
ACTGCTGAATTCATTTTTTCCTTCCTTTGCCATAAACCGGAACACTGGGAATTATAAATGAATATTTTATTCAGGACACTACACTAGATAGCAAACTCAATGCAGAGGAAATCGCTAGCGCTAAACAGGAATCTGATGGCTGGTCGCCTAACCAGCCTATCAAGCCGACGCAATAAATTTGCGCGGCTTATTGAAACGTTAAGGCAGTATACGATCGAGAATTATCAACGATTCAGATATTGATAAATAATGAAATATTATCCCGTTATTGCAATACAAGTAATTAGTGATTACAGAGTCTGGTTGATTATGGAACGTATCATCTCATTTGCTAAGTAAGGTTTAAGATGTAAAGTAAAAGAGTGATAAAGCTGATGAACAAATGGTTCTAGCTACAAGACTTAAAAAAGCCCGCTAGAAGCGGGCTTTTCTTTGCGCTGGTTTGAGTGACGCCTACTTGCCAGCGATCTCCTCCAGCTTTTTAGCCGGGATGACCTGACCGTTCAGTGCCGCATCTGCGGCACTACGACCAAAGGCAACGCTCATCAATGTGGAGTAGTAGACAACCGGCATATTGAACTTGGTGCCGTAGGTCTCATTGATGTTGTCCTGATAGATCTCCACATTGGCCTGACACAAGGGGCAGGGTGTGACGATCATGTCGGCACCATTGTCGTAGGCGGCTTCAATGATACCTTTGATCATCTCCTGAGACTTCTCAGGCTCGGAGAAGGCCAGGGCACCGCCACAGCATTGGACCTTTTTCTCATAGGTGGGAATCGAATCGGCACCCACGCTCTCAACAATCTTGTCGAGATACTGAGGATTTTCGAAAGACTCACCAGCGATACCGAAAGGACGGTTGGTCTGACAACCAACGTAGCCGGCAATTTTAAGGCCTTCCAAAGGCTTCTTTACCTTCAATTTGATGCCATCGAAACCGATGTCCTCAACCAGGACTTCCACCATGTGGCGAACGTTGGACTCACCTTTGTATTTAAGACCAGCCTCGGAGAGTGCCGCATTGGCATCCTTGAACATCTGTTCGTCTTCGTGCAGACGCTCTTTCGCTTCGCGTGTGGAGAGCCAGCAGGCTGCACAGGTGGCGACAATTTCCTGTCCGTTGTTATGTTCCTCGGAGAGGGCGATATTGCGTGCTGACAGGGTCAGGCGAGGTAGCTCACCACCACCACCGTAACCGATGGAAGCACCACAGCAGTTCCAGTCCGGGATCTCATTGAGCTGAATGTCCAGCTCTTCGCACATGGTCTGTGCAGAGACGAGGTAGTTTGAAGAGGTTGCACCTTTCTGTGAGGAGCAACCCGGGTAGAATGAAAGTTCTATCTTAGCCATGTCGGTCTGTCCTCACTTAAAGTCCTTGACGTTGCCTTCTTCGATCTCCTGGGCTTTCTTGATGATCTTTTGAAAGCCGGAGAGATCCTTGACGCTGTGTCCACCAAAGATTTCCATGGCGTTCATGCGTTTGGCCTTCATCATATTCTGGCCAAGCTTCTGGTTGGCCATGGCATTCTTGATGCCCTGTCCAAAGCCATCTTTGAAATACATGGAGAGACCCAGTTTCAACTCGTTGACGCGACCCTTCTTCATCAGGTTATCCCAGAAGATTTGTGAAAAATCAGCAGTCGGCTGTTTCTTCGGGGTCAGGCCGAGGCGCTTGGAGTAGACTGCCAGGCCATGCATGATGTGGGTGATCGGCAGGCCGCGTGGGCAGCGTGCGATACAGTTGTAGCAGGAGGTACACATCCACATCGAGTCGGAACTCAGTACGTCTTCGCGCTTGCCGGCACGAATCATCATGAAGATCTCTTGGGGTGGATGTTCCCAGTGCTTGCCGAGTGGACAGGAGCCGGAGCACACGCCGCACTGCATGCACATCTTGACCCATTCGCCCTCCTCTACATTCGCCTCAACTTCCTTCAGGAAGCTGCTGCGGTATTTCTCAATCATTGCGGTGTTTATATCACTCATTTTTACTCCCCTTTGTAGGGTGCTTAGGGCGGTTGGCCAGGGCCACCCTACAAAAAGTAAAGTTGTTCAGGGCGTCAATCAGCTGCGGGGCCTGTGTCATCAAGGCCCCGTAGTGCCATTTATCAGAACTTGAATGGGCTCAGGCCGATCTTCTCCACGGTCTCAGCCATGTCGTTGATCAGCTGAGGCGCACGTTCAACATCGGTGATGGCAACCTCGTGTAGGATCACACGCTCCGGTTCCAGGTTCAGCGTTTCGAGGGTGTCACCCACTTTACTCATGCGTTCTGCCGCCATGGCCGATCCGCGTACAAAGTGGCACTGGTAGTCGTCATCACGACGACAACCCATCATGACAATCCCGTCAAAGCCGTTGTTCAGTGCATCGGTCACCCAAGACAGGCTCACAGAACCCAAACAGCGAACGGGGATCACCCGGGCCCAGGGATTGATCTCTACACCCGCCTGGGCGGCTTGATCGAGCGCCGGATAGGCGTCATTCTCACAAGCCAGTACCAGGATGCGTGGTTTCTCATCCCACTCTTCGGGGATATCGACGTTCTTGATCTGCTGGTTGACGGTTTCTACCGAGTAGTTCTCGAACGAGATGACGCGTACCGGACAGGCACCCATACAGGTGCCGCAACGACGACAACGGGATTCGTTGTACATCGGGTAACCTTCCTCATCCTCATTGATGGCGCCGAAGGGGCACTCAACCGTACAGCGTTTACATTGTGTACAGCCCTCCTTGCGGAAACTTGGGAAAGAGAGGTCGCCGGAGCGTGGATGCGCCGCCCGGCCGAGGCCTGCATTTTCAGCGGCCTGAATGGCCTTCAATGCAGCACCGGTTGCATCGTCACGTGCCTGTTGGATGTCCATAGGGCGACGAACAGGGCCGGCGGAATAGATGCCGGTACGACGAGTCTCGTAGGGAAAGCAGATGAAGTGTGAATCGGTAAAGCCATTTTTCAGATGTGGCAGATCGGTTCCCTGGCGATACTGAAGATTCAGGATCGACGCTGGTGCATTCTCCAGCATCGCTTTTGCTTTCGCCTTCTCCGCCTCATCTTCCGCCTCGTCTACCATCAACTGTGCGTAGGGGTCGGGGCCGGAGTTGGGCTCCATGCCGGTCGCCAACACGACGAGGTCGCAGGCCATCTCGGTCTGTTCATTGAGGATCTTGTCCTCAAACTTAACGGTGAGACTGTCGCCGGGGATTACTTCAGAGGCAATACCCTTGGAGAAGGTGACCATCGCATTCTGGCCGGCGCGGTAGAAGTCTTCGCCACCCGCACCCGGTGTACGCAGATTGTCGAACAGAATGGTGGTATCGCACTCACCGTTCAGCGCTTTGAAGTACATCGCCTGCTTGATGGAGACCAGGTCGGTAACACCCGCGAAGTAGGTCAGATGTCCATCCTTATCCGAGCATTGACCCGCATTCTGGATGAAGCAGACCGATTGCACTTCCTTACCGTCAGAGGGGCGCTTGATGGGACCGCCGTTGGCCGCTACAGCCAGGGCTTCCAGTTCGTGGTTGGTGACCACATCCTGGCTCTTTCCATAAGCGAATTCCGGTAGTTGGTTGGCATCGTAAGGCTTCCAACCGGAGGCTTGAATGATGGCACCAATGGAGACCGTTTCGGTAGCGCCCGATTCGGTGGTGATATCGACACTGAATCGGCCCGGTGCACCATCTGTGTTGGTAAGGGTGCTATTGAGATGAACGGTAATGTTGCCGTCGGCTTCAATGGCTTCACTCAAGGCAGGTATCGGGTTCTCAGCCGGTGCATCGTAAGGTGAGCGTGTGGGGATCACTTTGTAGTAACTGCCCACTGCGCCGCCCAGGGCACCACTTTTTTCCACCAGGTGGACAGGGTAACCAGCCGCCGCTGCCTCAATGGCTGCGGTCATGCCGGTGATGCCGCCACCTACCACGAGGATGTGTTTATTCAGAGACTGCTCACCGGATGCGCTGGGCTTGGCCATCGACTTCAACTCGGCGCAAGCCATGCGGATGTAGTCGTCCGCCATCTCCTGGGTGGTCTCTTTGTTCTCGTCCGTATCGGGTCGCACCCAGATGACACCTTCACGCAGATTGGCACGGGTTAAGGCCACATCGGTAAAATTGAAGGCCTCAACCTTGGCGCGGCGGGAACAGGCAGCGATCATGACATGGGTGACACCGTCGTTGGCGATGTCGTCTTTGATCATCTGCACGCCTTCTGCAGAGCAGAGCATCTCATGCTGTTTACAGCGCTGCATCTTGCCGTCACGGGTGGCAGTGGTCTCAAGCTGACCGGCATCCAGGCGCTCGCCCAGACCACAGCCGGTACAGACATATCCAGCAAATTTCTTTTCGTCAGCCACTCTCTTAACCCTCCGTCGCTGCTACGCGATTGACCACTTGGATAGCCCGTAATGCGGCCCCCGTGGCGTGTTGAACGGCTCGGTTGACATCCAGTGCATCGGATGAGCACCCGGCAGCGAAGACGCCACCATTTTCCGGTGCCGGCTCGATGAATCCCTCTTCATTGATGGTAATTTCCACCGGGAAGCTGGCCTTGTCGACGCTGGGTTCCATACCGACGGCCAGGACCACCAGGTCGTGCTCGTCGGCGTAGCGGTTGTAACCCTCGGTATCGACGCCATGCAGGGTTGGATTGCCGTTCTCCTTGTTCTCAACGATGGAGGCAACCTTGGACTTGATGAACTTGACGTTCTCTTTCGCCTTGACCTTCTGGTAGAACTCCTCGAAACGGTCGATGGCGCGGATGTCGATATAGTAGATGGTGATCGGCACATCGTCAGCCGGGTAAGTGGCTTGTTTGAGAGAAGCCATGCAGCAGATGCGCGAGCAGTGCAGCAGGTGATTCTTGTCCCGTGAACCGGCGCATTGGATGAAAGCGACCGATTGGACCTCTTTGCCATCGGAAGGACGTGTCAGCTTGCCGCCGGTCGGGCCGTTAGGATCGGCCATCCGCTCAAACTCAACACTGGTAATGACATTGGCGATGCGATCGTAGCCGTAGGGCTGGATCTTGTTGGCATCGTAGGGCCTCCAACCGGTTGCCCAGACGACAGCCCCGGCCTTGAATTCGATCACCTCTTCCTGCATATCCAGGTCGATGGCGTTGACCTTGCAGGCATCTTTCGCTTTTTGCGCATCATCGGTACCAATGATGGCTGGGTCGAGGATGTAGCGTTGGGGATGGGCCATGCGGTGGGGTAGGTAGGCACCCTTGCGCTTGCCCATGCCGTAGTTGTACTCATCGTCGAATTCTGCTTCGACAGCCTTGCCGCAATCGCCGCAAGCCGTACAGTTTTCGTTCACGTAACGGGGGCTGATCTTGACCGTGGCGGTGTAATTGCCGGCCTCACCCTTGATGTCGGTCACCTCAGCCATCGAAATGATGTTGAGGTTGGGGTTCATCTTCGCCCGCCGCTGGTTGATCTCCAACCCACAGGTTGGGAAGCAGAGCTTGGGGAAGTACTTGTACAGTTGGGTGACGCGACCGCCGACGTAGGGGCGCTTTTCAACCAGGACGACCTGCTTTCCCGTTTCGGCTGCTTCCAGCGCAGCGGTCATGCCGCTGATGCCGCCACCGACCACGAGAATAGTCTCATTGGTTGCGATTACTTCCGTCATGGATTGTCCTCCGTTGCGGAATGGCTTTATAAAAAATGGTTAACCCGCGGCATGTAATTATTGACTTGCCAGCTTGGTTATTTCATTGTCATGGGCACTCACACAGGCACCCAGGATTCTGGACCCGTTACCTTACCCGTCTTCTCGCATGCCTTCTATATCCCAGCTGGGAATAATCCATCGAATTTTCGAATGAGTTGATAGAATAGGATTATGATTTATTAGCTGTTGCTAATGAAAGAATGGGTTATGTGGTGTTTTTTGAAGTCAGGGTATGCGCAAGGTGTGCTCCCATACTCATCACCCTGGGGTCGACTATCTTCCGTAATTGGAGAAGTGATGGTGAAAAGTCCTTCTTCCTTCCAGTAGCATCTCTTCGAAGGTCTCTGCGGGCACGGGGGGGCTGTAGATGTAGCCCTGGCCCTCCTGGCAGCTCATTTTTTGCAGCAGTGACTGCTGGGCCATGGTCTCAATCCCTTCGGCTGTTATTCTCAATCCCAGGTTCTTGCCCAAAGAGACAATAGCTTGGGTGATGGCTACAGCATCGCTGTCGTGTGGCATGTCACGTATGAAAGACCTGTCGATTTTGAGTTTGTCGATTGGCAGCTGTTTCAGGTAAGAGAGGGATGAGTAACCTGTCCCAAAGTCATCAATGGCTATCGACACACCCAGTTTTTTAAAAACATCGAGTACCGGTACTGAATGTTGCATCTGTCCCATAAAGATGCCCTCGGTAACCTCTAGCTGCAACATGGTAGGAGGGCATCCGGAATCGGCTATGATCTGCTCGAAACGAAGGATCAGATCAGTCTGCATGATCTGTCTGACAGAAAGATTGATAGCCATTCGTCCCTGGAACAGTCCCTGTTTATTCAGATAGCGGGTCTGTGCACAAGCTTCCCGTAAGACCCAATTGCCGATCTCATGAATTAAGCCGGACTCTTCAGCAAGTGGGATAAAGCGTGCCGGAGGGATGATCCCAAGACGTGGATGGTGCCATCGTAGTACAGCTTCAGCGCCAGTCATCTCCCCGTTGTTGAGAGAGATTTGTGGTTGGTAGTAGAGCAGCAGTTGATCCTGATGTAGTGCACTACGAAGTTCTGTCTCCAGAAGCAGGCGTTCAAAAGCTGTGCGTGTCAATTCTGAAGTGTAGTAGCGATAGTTGTTACGGCCCTGTTCTTTGGCCTGATACATGGCCGCATCTGCATTTTTAGTCAGGTCAGCGACATCCTTGCCATCTTCCGGGTAGATACTGATCCCTATACTGGTGGTTACATGGAGCTCTCGCCCAGCTATCTTGAACGGTGCTTTGAACTTTTCCTGAATCTTGGCCGCAACCACTGCAGCCTGACTGGGGTCTTCGATATTTTCGACCAATACGGTAAATTCATCCCCTCCAAGCCTTGCAGCCGTGTCATCATCGCGTAGGATTTTTTGTAGGCGCGCTGCGACTTCTTTCAGTAGTTCGTCACCCATCGCGTGGCCAAGGCTGTCATTGATGTTTTTGAAACGATCCAGGTCGAGAAACAGAACGGCCAGTTGACGTTTTTGGCGTTTTGCCCGAGCAATAGCGTGTTCCAGTCGATCTTCAAAAAGCAGACGATTGGGGAGGTTTGTGAGGGAGTCGTGGTGAGCCAGATGTTCGAGTTGAGATTGGGTCTGCTTGATACTGGTGATGTCAGAAAAGACAGCCGCATAGTGCATGGCGCTTCCCTGCTCATCTCGTACACAGCTGATAGTCATCCACACCGGGTAGACTTCACCATTTTTACGTTGATTCCAAACCTCACCACGCCAGGAACCTGTATTGCGAACATTGTCCCAGAGCTCTTCAAAAAACTCGGGTGGGTGTCTGCCTGAAATCAGTATCCTTGGATGTTGGGTAATAATTTCTTGTTCCGAGTAGCCTGTGATCTCAGTAAACGCTGGATTAACGGAATCGATGACGCCATTGCTATCGGTGATCAGTACACCTTCCATGGTATGTTCAATTATCTGAACCGCCTGCTTTAGCTTAGCGTCGGACTCCTTGCGTTGAGTGACATCTGTAAATACAAGTTGAGTGGCGGGGGCCCCTTCATGCTCCACCGGACTGACAAAGACTTCTACTTGAATAATGATCCCGTCGGCGCGACGAAAGGCTGCCTCATAGGGTTGGCTATTGTGGTTTTGCAGTGATTTTATCTGTGCCTCTAGAAGTTGCGGTGAAGCATCATGAAACAGAATGCAAGCCTGTTTATTAATCAACGGTCTTTGGATAGACACCGCAAGGGTTTGCTTGGCTGCTTCATTGAGAAAAACAATCTTGTTTTCTTGTAGCAAAAGAATGGGTATTGGTGAATCATCAACCAGTTGGCGATAACGGTTTTCACTGCGACGCAGGGCAATCTTGGTTTTTTCCGCCTCTCGACGTACTGCTGCCTCTTTGAGTTCGCGCTCTATGGCGGGAACAAGGCGGGGGAGATTGTTAAAATTGACGAAGTCGTTGGCGCCCGCTTTCAGCAGGGATACAACCTTCTCTTCACCGATATGATCGGATATCAGTATGAATGGGATATCCAATTGGCGATCTTGCAGCAGTTTAAGGCTTTCGTGAGGAGAGAATCTTGGTATATCGGTTTCCGACAGAATCAGATCCCAGCTGGTGGACTTGAGGGCCTCCTTCATGGCTTCCAGTGTATCAATGCGCAGGGGAGATACATCCAGACCTCCTCGTAGGAGTGTCCGGCAAAGCAGCTTGTGTTCGCGTTCGGTGTCTTCGATTACGAGAACCCGCAGTTGTCCTGGCATCAACTTTCCCTGATCTGTCTCTTTAAATTGACTATTGCGGAAAAGGATTTACCTGCCCAGCAGTCGATGCTGGCCCTCAATACGCAATTTTCAGAGGAGTATCGTACTGCTATTCTACTGTAAACGCAGTGGGTATTACCTCTGTTTCAGCTAAAAGTATAAACAGTATACCTCTCATATGTTCCCATAACCTGCTGATATATAGGCTTCGATGAGGCATGAAGTCCGAATTTTGCAGACTGCTTAACACTCTTTATGGTTTTCTTGGGAACTAATCCCCTGTGTTATTTGGGATTGACGGGTTGCGCTTATTGCGTTGCCCAGTTAACTTTTACGGCCATTTTATTGAAAACTTTAAAATCAGAACATTGAAACCAGAAGAATACTATTTCCAGCAAGAACCCTACTACGAGTCGGTGAGTGACGAGATTGCAATATTCGAAGCCGCTTATCGCAACCAGTTGCCAGTGCTGCTTAAAGGCCCAACCGGCTGTGGTAAGACACGTTTTATGGAGCACATGTCCTGGCGGTTGAAACGTCCCTTGGTAACGGTTTCCTGTCATGATGATTTGACTGCCTCCGATCTGGTTGGACGCTTTCTGGTTAAGAATGGAGAGTCAGTGTGGGTGGATGGACCCTTGGCAGCGGCTGTCAGGGCAGGTGGAATATGTTATCTCGATGAAGTTGTGGAGGCACGTAAGGATACAACCGTTGTGATACATCCGTTGGCGGATGATAGGCGTGTATTGCTAATGGAAAAGGTTGGTGAATTACTCGAGGCAACCCCTGAATTCTGTCTTGCCATCTCATTTAATCCTGGCTATCAGAGCATCCTTAAGGATTTAAAACAGAGTACGCGTCAACGTTTTGTGTACGCCCAGCATGGGTATGAACTAATGAGGTGAAAGTCCTCTGTAGGAAGGTCACCATCCTTAGCGATTTCAAGCTATTAGA
>JAHXHU010000261.1 GCA_025656375.1 Candidatus Thiodiazotropha sp. (ex Ustalcina ferruginea)
TTTTGATGTCTCACAAGTCCGTTGGCAAAATAAACCAGTTCAAGACAATTGGTTACAACAATATTTACTGAAGTTAATGGGACAGCAGTGAGGCAATAAATTAAAAAATATTTTTCGTTCGCAAGTATCGCCATCTTATAAGCAGCACAAGTCGGAAGTTGATAACTAAATAGATTTTCTAAATAACTTACCCTCTACATCCCAGTTTATATCTGCTCTGATCATTGAGGGTGACTTTATATTATCGCTATCTAAAATCTCCATATCGAGTTCTTTTAAGTCTTCGATCTTCATGAGCGAGTCATGTAATAAACCTGCATAAAGTGTATAAACGCCTGACCTAAATGATTCTGTTTTGAGTGCCATATTCACAGAATAATCACCAGGCTTCAAATAGACCGAGGTCACTCCGTTCTCAAGTGATGTCTCTGCCAGAAGCCGAGATGAAGTCTCTTTACGATCAACGGCGATACCCAATACATAGTTGTCACTTTTAAGCACTGTAAAATCAATACATATAGTCAGGAGTTTACCACGCCGTATATGGCCTGACGGTTTAATCATCAACTTGGTTACACGGCAGTGCAGATCCGATTTTGTATTGACACTATTCTCAATACTTTCACCCATCGCTTTTGCTTCAATACTGTTTTCAGCAATATAGTGATCCACCACATCGCTCACACTTCCTATTGATTTGACGACACCATCATCCAACCAAATAGCACGTTCACAAAACTGAGTAATATGGTGCATACTGTGCGAGCAGAATAAAATGGTAGTGCCAGATTGTTGGATCTCCATCATGCGGTCAATACATTTTTTCTGGAAATTTCTATCACCAACCGCAAGTGCTTCATCAATAATAAGGATATCCGGATCAACCATGGTCACTAAAGAGAAGGCCAGGCGTACTACCATCCCCGTTGAATAGGTTTTCAGTGGTTGTGATATGGCATCTCCCAGCTCGGAAAACGCAACAATCTGATCATAACGAGCAGCGACTTCCTCTCTTGGAACACCCATCAATACGCCCGAATAGAACAGGTTCTCTGTACCGGAGAAATCAGGATGAAACCCTGTACCCAGTTCCAATATTGCCGTCAGTCTACCGCTATACTCAACTTGTCCGGTAGATGGAATAATTGTGCCTGTAACCAGCTTTAGCAAGGTACTCTTTCCGGCACCGTTGTTGCCAATTACGCCTACCGCCTCACCTTTTGCAACTTCCAGATTGACATTTGTTAATGCCCAGTGCTCCTGGTGTCGCTTTCTACCACTAAGCAATTCATACAGCCGATCCCGTGGCGTTGGATAGACACGGTACAGTTTACCCAGATTACTCAGTTTCAATTTACTCATAGCCAGTCGACAATATGCTCACGCGATCGCTTAAGTAATACATGGCATATCAACAGCCCAAGCGCTATCCAACCTACCAGTACTACAACATTAATCATTGCCGGCATTTCACCTCTCAGTAATATGGCATGAAAACCATCTGCCAGCGGTGTAAATGGATTAAGCCAGAGCAACCAATGAAATCCACTGGGTACACTCTCTATTGGATAGAGTACGGGGGAAAAGAATAACAACATAGGAAAAACAGACTCAACCAGTATTCCAATATCACGTAGTGCAGCACTCAAAATAGATAGTGCAAGAATAAAATAGTAAGTTAACAAGAGTTGAATCGCTATCCACACGGTCAGGTAGGGCAAAGAAAGCCAACTTCCCTCTGCAAAAAAAACAGCAAGCGGCCATATCAATAAAAAAAAGGGGAATATCTTAATAGAGGAAGTAAAAACCGACCTTGCTGGAACCAACTCTAAAGGAAATTTCGTTTTTTTAATCAGCCCGGACTCTCTTACCAGGCAGGAGGCCCCTTCAATCATTGCTTCCGAGAAAACCAACCAGGGCAGGATGCCAGACAGCAGGTAGAGCGAGTAGTTTGAAGTACCACCCATTTCACTGCTTAAACGAATGCTCAATACTTTGTCGAATACAAAATAGTAAGCAAAAATGATAATAAGCGGCTTAATATAGACCCAAGCCGCCCCTCCAGCCGAACCTGTATAAGCGGATTTCAAACTCCTGGAGGTTAGACCAAAAAGTAAATGCCGAAATCTTATCAGCTCTTCAATCAGTAATAGGGACAACGCGCTTCTGATCATAACAGCCAATCACTGCCGTCCCGTTAACTCCCTCTCCCTCAGGGAGAGGGTTGGGGTGAGGGGATTAGAAAAAGCGAAAGCATTGATTATTATAAACCCCCTCATCCTGTCCTTCTCCCTGAGGGAGAAGGGACGCTCATTTTTAGGTTTCATGTCTTACATGACCATCTTCATTTTAAAATTCTTCTGTAACAATCAGTTATGGCGATGCAGAATAAATTTAACGGGGCAGCGGTGACAGTCAATAGTACGTGATTTATTAATAAAAATAACTGAACGCTAAACCTTCACAAAAGACTCATTCTTCAATATGGTCATCGTATTGTCGATGCGATAAGACGTACTTTCAGCAACCAGACCGTTTACACCTGCAATGCCGTGCAACCTACCGGATCACTAAGCCGGGCAAGCACTCTTGCTACCCTGTTCAGCATCGAGGAGGCTTGAGGCCACATCAATCGGTCTTTTCTTTCTCCTCAGCCTTTTCGATCAATTCCTTAAGGTAGTCATTAATGACCGCATCGTTCAGCTTTCTATCGCCTGATGCCCGCAGATTATTGAGGTATGACGATTTCCTCTCTTCGCGAAATGACTCCACGGCTTTGGTGATCGCCGTCTCCTCCACCTCACTATAGGGGGTTAGGCGCGAAGCCTTCATATCATCCAACTTAATGATGTGGTAACCGAATTGGGTCTTGGTCGGTCCAACGATTTCGCCGGTTTTAGCGATTGAAAAGGCTGCATCGGCGAAGGGCTTTACAAATCGATCCCGGGTGGCCCAACCCAACGCTCCGCCTTTCATGCCTGATCCTTTGTCGTCTGAGTGCTCCTTGGCGAGTTTGGTGAATTGTTCAGGGGATGCTTGTAATGTTTTCAAAAGCTGTTCAGCCTGTTCAAGCTTCTCCGCTGCATCGCCCTCATGGGTCTTAACAAGGATATGCGAGATCTGTCGTTGCTCTGGCTCGGTAAACTCATCCTCATGGTTGAAATAGTACTCTTTACCCAGTTGCTTTTTCACAGCCTCATCGATGGTTACACTTTCCAGTTGCCTCATCCTTGACTGGGCAAGTACCATCACCCTTGAGCGCATCAGTTCGTAAGCTGTTAATGGGTCTTCATCGAGATTGGACGCCAGCGCTTCCGCACTCAGCATCTTTGTGATCAGTAGTTGCAGGGAAAGTTTCTCTAAAACCTCTTTATTCGGCAATTTGTCTAGCTGCTTGCTTGCTCTGATGAACTCAATTTCATCGACAAGTTCCTGTTTCGAGATCTCGATACCCGATTTATGGGTCATAACGATAGCCTCATCACGGCTATTCGACTCACCCGCAAAGAGCACCAGGGCCACAAGATAGAGATATAAAAAGAGTGTGATACGCATCATTGAACTTACTTTTGCTAAATAAAAAAACGGGCCCTAGTATAAACACCAGAACCCGTTTTTCAACCTTAAAAAAACACCGAGGTGTTTTTCTTTCAGACCTCGACTATGGGGTCTGATCGAAGGTTACACGGCTTGGGAAAACACCGCCCCTCTCCGTGCCACTGACGACGTCATTGACCGCAGAGAAACCGACCACAGGCAGGCCTGTGAATGTTTCCACAGGACCGGCCAGCGAGTAGGTGCCAAAGCCCAACTGCGCCCAACCATCCGCAAAGTTTGCGCCCAGCGGGAATCTTGCCGCTGTCGTGATGGAACCCACCACATCGGTTGCCGTACCAGCGGCACTCGAGTCATTCATGGCCAGCACGTTGACTTCATAGCAGAGGGAAACACCCGGTGTCGGGATACCGGGAGAGACACCGACATCGACATTAACGGCATTCTGTGACTCTTCACGGTTCCAGAAGTCGAAGACCACTTCCTGACAGGCCTGTCCAGTCTCAGCTGCCTGTATAGTAGTAAACGGGGCTGTTGCAGCACCACCAACACCGAGTACTGACTCAGTTACGTGCAGATAGCGGGTCGGGAAGGTCACGATCCAGTCAGTGCCGAAGGTACCGGTGGTGAGGTACTCGCCGGTGATGGTGTTACCCATCAGCGAGGCGGTTACCGCATCACGCTTGTTGTCTTCACCACTTGCAGCAACAGTGAAGGTGTCCGTCTTGATGGTGGGGTTAAACGTGACGGCTTGCGTGGTGTACTGATTGGCAGTGGCACCAGCAGTAATTTCCGCAGTTGAAGGCGTACCCAGGTCCGGCAGGTCGAAGTTCAACGCATTACCATTGCTCAGCGGGGCGTCATCATCCGCAGAGAAGTAGTTGGTGTGGGCGTTAGCAGCGCTGTCCAAACTACCCGCAATAGCCGAATTACCGGTCGTAGGATCGGTAATGGATTGGAACTCCTGAGCATTCTGCGGCCACCAGATCGGGTTGGCAGAGGACTGGTTCAATGCCGTGGCATTGTAAGGGTAGTAGATACCGCTTGTAGGATTGAAGATCGCTGCATTACCAATCAGGCCACCACCTGGAGCGGTGAAATCCTGGGTAACACCACCGGCCACTACAGGAAAACCACCGACTACTGTGTCATCCAGAATAGCCCAGGTCTGTGCCCCACTGAAGGCAACAGGAACGGTGCAATCCACAGGCGTAGGTGGACTAGCAGTCTGGTCATGGGTAATGGCTACAGTGATATCGTTCTCAAGTGGGGTATTGGGCAGTTCTGCCATCTCGATGATCTCGATATGACCTTCCGAGAGGCGGTTGGGAATGTTTTCTGTGTATTCAGCGGGTATACGTGTCGGATTGAAGGCCACCGATTCGATAACCGCTCTGCTGGGCACTGTACAGGAGGAATCTTCGGGGATACTCATCGTAATACTGTCGCCATCACGGGAAACAGCCGCAACCCAGACGTCTTCAGCTGACAGATAAACGGTGATATCAAATACGTCCTCACTACCTGCGCCCTCACGGAAACGTACTTTGATGGCCTTTGCAACGTCTGTGGTGTTGGTCACAGACAAGAAGGTCACGTTGCCGTCATTAACATTGTAGTAAGGGTAGAGCAGTGATTGACCGCTGCCATCCAAACTCACGTTAACCGCGTGTGAGGTTATCGGTGCCAAAATACCTGCAGCTACCGCAGCAGCCAACAGCTTCTTTCTCATCATCATATCTATATGCTCCTTTAAAGGCATAGTGTTGTCGACAACTCTTAAAATAAATTCTAGCCATTTGGATGGCTAATTAGCTTTCAAATAAGATTCATGCTCTACCCAAAGGCATGACTCAATTTGTTTACCCCGCGATTATTCCATCAAAAAAATGGGATTGCAATTGAAAATGCTAAAAAAAATCTGCCCATTTTCAATGTGTTGCAAAATAAACATCCATTCACACAACAACAACCACCCGCACAAGCTGGGTATCGAATGCTCGGCTTGAGGCGTAGTGACCGTCTAAATCCTCAAGCGGTGGCTGTCTGTTACTTCTTCGGCAATAACCACCACGCATTCCCAGAGTAGATCCATTTCTGTTCCCAGGCGCCGGCCGTGTCAAGATCCATATCGAATGGTGGGATGGCATGAATGGTGTGTTGACTGTCAACCACCAGATTGCAGACCTCAATATCACAATCAACCTTGCTGATCTTAGCTTCGTGAAAGGTTGTTTTACCTGCAAAGCGTTTCATATAGGCGTCTTCCGACACTCTAGTACGAAACCCAGGGGCAAGATGTGCATAGGCCACAGGGTAATCTTTTGCTACCATTGCGGCCCAATAGGCCTCAACTTTAGCCCTTACCCGCTCCTCGTTGCTCGATGGCTTGATACCACCGGCACATGCAGTCAACATCAGCATGCACACTAAGAGCACCCAAGCCCAGCCGACATAGCCGACCTTGGCATTCACAACACGATCAATAACCAAACTCTCATTCCCATCCAATCCACGAAGAACCCTAGGCTGGTTCAAAAAAACAATAGCGATACTTTTTTGCAACACCTTGGACTTTAATGTTAACTCAACGCCACTCAATGTCAAGGTTAAAGTCTGGATTTTTCCCAAAAATAGGCCAAAATTAATCCCATAAATGATAAATAAATCACAACGCACTGATAATATTCAGTTATTCATTGGCTATAAATTTTTTTACAATATGTCAACTCAGGGGTATTAATCCCTATTAAACGGTTAAATTCACGGCTAACAAAAGCCTGAATTTCAGTTATACGCCTGATCATTGGTTTTTTATTACTGTTGCATAATTACAACTAACCCTGACTGTCACCTCATTTGCACTCGCTGTTACAACAAGGCGCGTGTATAAATTAAAGACTAGAGTACATTTATTAAATTTTGGTTCACTCACGTTCAGATATTCATGCATATTCGTGACATTGATCAAAGAATTGTCCTTCAAGTCGAAAATTCACCCCATTTGTGGTAGCTTCCCGCCACAGTAAATTCGTTGGCATGCTCAACTCACCAAGGCACTGTCATTTCGACCACAGGGAGAAATCTTGAACCAGGGTGGGTGAATCATTCAGCAGCAAGCCGAATAGTCGCGAAGTTCCGACATTAACGCCTGTACCGAAATTCTTATTAACTCAACAACAAGTAACCCCTATGAAAGCAACCGTTCATCTATCTCTCTTAATATTCCTGCTTGTAACTACCTCAGCAACTGCCGCCACGGATCTACAGACAAATAACCAGAAATACAGCTATGCCATGGGCATGAGGATCGGCCAAATGCTACGCGGGCAGGTCAATAGTGAGATTGATATTCCAGCATTAACAGCGGCAATCGCTGATGTACTCAGTGGTAACCTCTCGCCAGAACAGCTTCAGGAGGCGATGAATACTCATTTACAGGAGGAGAGTGCGAAACGGGCCAAAATAGGGGCTGATAATAGTGAAAAAGGCCAAACCTTCAGGGAAGCCAACGCATTGAAGGATGGGGTGGTCACTTTGGATAGTGGATTACAGTACAAAGTCATCAAGGCAGGTGAAGGAACAACCCCCAGCAAGGATCAGAAAGTCGAAGTTCACTACCGGGGACATCTCATTGATGGGAAGGAGTTCGACAGCTCATATAAACGGGGCAAACCGGCCCAATTCAGTCTCAATGGTGTCGTTGCCGGGTTCAGTGAGGCGATCACACGCATGAAGCCAGGTGCAAAATGGGAAGTGGTTATGCCACCTGAGTTGGCCTATGGCAAAAAAGGAGCCGGCACAGATATTGGCCCCAATGAAACCTTGATTTTTGAGATTGAATACCTGAAAGCTGTCAATTAAGTACTCAGGGCCCTATGGAAAGCTCCCAAACCCCAACCGTTACTCACCCCTTGCTATATGATACTGAGTAACAAGTTTGTTTTTCTCCATCTACCCAAAACCGGGGGTTCGTTTGTCCGTGAGTTGTTCGTACAGCATGCTCCCCAAGAGTGGCAGATTGATCTGCATGACAATCATCCATCCATCAGGGACATACCGGCCAGTCACTCTCAGTTGCCTCTTTTTGGTTTAGTCCGAAATCCTTTCGATTGGTATGTCTCCTGGTATCACTATCTCAAGCTACACCGCAATGATCCTTTTTTTAATCAGATATCCCAGCAGGGCAATCTTGACTTCAAGTCGACGATTTGTGCTGCTTTTGAAGTGGATATCGGAGCCATGTTCCAATTCCCCTGCCATTTCTCAAGCAGCCCTTTTGGCTGTTACATGAACTACATATTCGGCAATGACCTGGCTGCGTTGGAACTGGGTAAAATGGAAAGCTTACGTTTCGATCTGAGAACAATCCTAAAAAAATTTGAGGCATTGACAGACAGAATAGATCAGCAGCTCGATACCTTCCCTGTGGTGAATACCAGTGATCATCTTCCCTACCGCGACTATTACGACGAATCGCTGAAAACCCTTATTCTACAGCGGGATAAGGATGTATTGGAGCGCTTCGAATACCGCTTTTAGCTAGGGCCAGTTAACACTAATCGTTCAGGCGCTGTTCCACATGCTTTTTGATGTTTAACAACTCAACTGTGGAGAGTTGAGAGACAGACTGAAATCCGCTCAATCGTATTGATGTCAGATAGATGGGGTATTTCACATCGCCTTTGCGGATGCCATGTATATATTCAGCGGTTGCACTGTATAGCTCGTCACTATACTCCAACTGGGTAAACTCCTTTTCACCACAAATCAGCGAGAGGGGTCTTGCATTGGGCTCTACCCCGTTGCTCACCAGGGTCAACTCCATATAGTCGTCTGTATCCATCAAGGGTACATGTCGAGGCTCTGTCATCCACTGCCCCTGATTGTCCTTGAGCAGCTCATAAAACTCAGGTTCTATCAATAGGTTACTTTTTTCACTCAGCAACAGATTTCGTAATTGTTGCAGGCTATTGAGAAAACGTCGCTGCTGTCTCATTAAAAAACGAAGGTTGTCTGCCGCGAGTGCCTGCTGAAACAGAGCGCCTTGTTCATCGAGCAGATAGATTTCCATTTGATGTTTCTTTATTCGAAAGAAGAGCTGTATGACATCCGGTTTATTAATCTTGAACAGGGCAGGATAGGGACTCTTGGCCAGAATCTCCGGATCGAATTCCAAGGTACGATAGTGTTTTTGCGGTTGCATCAACTCATCAAGCAGGCTTTCAAATGACTCCAGACCACGCCAGACAAAGCCCTTTTCCCGTTGCTGCTGAATGATGAAAAACGCCTTCCCCATTCTGAAAGCATAACGACCATTACTCAACTCACCACTACGAAATCGTTGTATAACATGATTGAACAGCTCGGTGACTCTGTAGGCAATCTGGCTACCCCGCACACAGGAGTAGCTGTATGCATAGACCTGGGTTGGCGGAAGATCATGCGCTGGCTGCAGGTTGAGGATGTTACAAAGCAGATCCATCAGCCCTTCGGCGTCTTCATGCCGCGAGACCTGTAACTCTCCCCAACTTGTCTGGTGTATTGATTCCAGATTGACCACCAGATTTGTGCGTGCAGATGCGAAACTGAGTGGATCATGTCGCTCACTGGTCAGCTGCATACCCTCCTTGGTCAAACGCTCCAAAGGATCTGTGCCGATATTGATAAATAACGCTACCATCACTGCACAGGCTGGTTGAGCGAGGGTACTCATCCCTGCAGATGGCGGCATAGAGGATGGGAATAACCGAATGACACTTCTTTGCAGGGAGAGCAGCTCTCGACGTGGCAG
>JAHXHU010000064.1 GCA_025656375.1 Candidatus Thiodiazotropha sp. (ex Ustalcina ferruginea)
GACGGCAGGGGCATGAATAGGCTGTCAAAGATCGAGTGTCTTTTATGCCTGGGACGCATAAAAGACATCACGAGATCAAAGACTCACTTGGTACTACAGAAGACTCAAAACCTTGGCATGCTTTTTCTTTTTGGCAATGTCCGCAGCTGTGTGGCCTTCTTTATCTTTATGTGTTTTATCAGCACCATGTTGAAGCAGCAGCTTCACCATTTGTTCTGATCCTTTGCGGGCAGCCTCCATCAGCGGGGTGATACCATCCACATCCGCCAGGTTTACATCCGCGCCCGCTGCTATCAAAATCTGCGCTGTATGAGCTCTATCTTGACCAACCGCCCATATTAAGGCAGTTGCGCCATCATTGTCCTGAGCGTTGATGTCGGCGTAGTGATCCGACAGGGCCTTGACAACGTCGTTATGCCCACTGTCTGCCGCCAATATCAAGGCGGTGGAGCCGTTCTTATCGCGGCTTGCACTGTCCGCACCATGTTTCATCAGCATAACACTGGTGGCGACATACCCTTTTTCTGCCGTCATCATCAGTGCATTTCGGCCATATTTGTCCGATGCCTTCGGGTCGGCACCCTTGTATAATAGCTGTTCTACCATATCGGTGATGCCATAGCGGGAGGCGATCATCAGAGAATCCCATCCTGCTCTGGTGCGGTCATGCAGGTTTGCACCCCTTTCCAACAGCATGGCGGTAAGCGCCGGATGACCGTTTTCAGCGGCAAAGGTCAGCGCTGTACAACCATCTTTTGTCCGTGCATTGACGTCGGCTCCCCGACTCAACAGGAGCACAACAGCTTCGAAATTGTCATTCTCGACCGCCATCATCAGTGCATTCTTGCCAAATTTATTTTCGCTATCGACAGGGACGCCTTTATCCAGAAGGATGGCCATCGCCTCTACGTCACCGACATTGGCGGCTAGTCGAAGATCTTTATCATCCTGCGTATCGCCGGCATACAGTGGTGCCGTCAAGAGTAGTGCAAGAACCGATAGGAACAGTCTGGTTTTATTCATTGAATTCCTGTCACGAGACTAAACAACAAGTTTCATTAGCGAAACCAATAGATTATATCAGACCTGATTTTAAGAAGGGTCAGGCTCATCGGGCTCCTCATGCGCTATGCCTTTGTGGCAATCGATACAAGCCTTGCCCTCATCCATCGCTTTGGGATGGCGTTTACGTGCGCTGCGATCCTGTTCGCTCAGGTCCATATAGGTGAATTCATGGCAGGAGCGGCACTCACGAGAATCTGAAGCACGCATTTTATCCCATACCCGGTTGGCCATATCCCAGCGAAGGGCCTCATATTTCTCCTTGGTATCGATGGTGCCCATGATCTCGTGATAGACATCCTTGGCGGCCATGACTTTGGCGATCATCTTTGGAATAAAGGGCTTGGGAACGTGGCAGTCCGAACAGGTGGCTCGTACGCCGGACGCATTTTTATAATGAAGGGTCTCTTTGTACTCCTCCAAATTGACCTTCATGGTGTGGCAGGAGGTACAAAAATCCATCTCATTGGTAAAGGCAAGGCCCATATTGAATAGACCGGTAAAAATAATACCGGCAACAAAAATAATGCCCGCCAGGATGATCGAAATTTTACCCGCGGACTTACTGCCAGCACGTCGTCTGAACATACTCCACCCTCGAAATTCTGTCTGGAAAAGCAAGCTGCTTTCCAAGTGTCTTTTTTAACTATGCCCGTCTATTTCCTTTAGGCCGGGTGATTTTTCTTGACTGAGGGATGTTACGTCAAGTCGTATATCAATGCAAAAAGACACTGTAAACAAATGCATATGATATTATTAGCCTAAACTAATTTAGGCTGTCGGAGATCGAGTCCTGTGACTGAAAAATATGATCTCTGCACGCTTGCCAGACATGGTTGATATCACCCAGGGATCTGAGTGCTCTGCTCAGGTGTTCTTTTTTTTCTTGTGTATCGATTGCGGGATAGAGGGTGGTGCGAATTTCATGAGGCAGACCGCTGAGTGCCAGTAAACGGGCACATTGCCAGGCCGATTCTCCCACTCCCGGAACGCCGGTGAGTGCCTCGTAGTCTTCCACTGGGGCTTTGATATCCAGGCCGACCCAGTCGAGATGAGGTAACAGTCGGGCAAAACGGTCCGGGTAGATGCCGGCCGTGTGCAACCCGACTAAAAACCCCATTGCCTTGACCGCCTTCACAGCATCCTGCAAGGCAGCCTGGAGGGTCGGTTCCCCACCGCTGAACACAACCGCCTCCAGTAAACCTCGACGGCTTTCGAGAAAATCGAGAACCGCTTCCCAGGGTATATTCAGACCCCCATGGCGGGGTAACAACGCACTATTCTGGCAGTAGTGGCAGCGTAGCGGACAACCCTGGCAAAAGATCACCGCAGACAGGTGGTCCGGGTAGTCAATGGTGGTCATGGGGGTCAGTCCCCCCACCTGTAGAGGGGGATAGGGCATGCCTTAGCCGGCTATCACATTGTAATCGTATGGGTTGGCAGGGTGGGTCTCACGGGTGCCTTGATCGATCTTCAGCTCTTTGAAATAGAGCCGTTCGGCCTGCTCAGATTGCTTGCCGGGATTGAATGCGGAGATAGGGCGGTGATAGCCCATTACCCGGGTCCAGACCTCGCATCGGGTGCGCTCTTCGTCTCTCAGTTCAATGGGTGTGTGCATGGTTGATCTCCTGTTGTTTCTGTTGGATGAGTGATTGGTCGCATTTGGGGCAGAATGTCTGCTCTCCGCTGAGGTAACCGTGTACCGGGCAGATGGAAAATGTCGGTGTAATGGTCAAATAGGGGATGCGGAAGTTCTCCAGTGAGCGTTTGACCAGTTTCTTACACGCTTCGGTGCTGCTGATCCGTTCATTCATATAGAGGTGAAGTACTGTGCCGCCGGTATATTTTCGCTGTAGCGGCTCCTGATGCAGCAGGGCGGCAAAGGGATCGTCGGTAAAGCCTACCGGGAGTTGAGAGGAGTTGGTGTAGTAGGGTTTGTCCGGCGTGCCGGCCTGAAGGATCGTGGGGTAGCGTTTGAGATCCTCTTTGGCGAAGCGGTAGGTGGTCCCTTCTGCGGGTGTTGCCTCCAGGTTGTAGAGGTTGCCGTTCTCCTCCTGGAAAGCCACCATACGTTGACGGATATGGTCGAGAAAACGGGCCGCGAATGCCTGCCCTTCAGAATGGCTGATATCGAATTTATCGTTACTGAAATTGAGGATCATCTCATTGATGCCGTTGACGCCAATGGTTGAGAAGTGGTTTCTCAAGGTGCCGAGATAGCGTTTGGTGTAGGGGAAAAGTCCTGCATCCATGTGGCGTTGAATGACCTTCCTTTTGATCTCCAGACTGTTACACGCCAGTCGCAACAGTTCATCGACCCGTGCCATCAGGTTGGTTTCGTCCCCACTGTGGAGGTAACCCAGACGGGCGCAGTTGATCGTGACCACACCCAGTGAACCGGTCTGCTCCGCTGAACCGAACAGACCATTGCCCCGTTTCAGCAACTCACGCAGGTCGAGTTGCAGTCGACAGCACATGGAACGCACCATATTCGGGCTCAGTTCCGAATTGAGAAAGTTCTGGAAATAGGGCAGACCATACTTGGCAGTCATCTTGAACAGCCGTTGAGCATTCTCGCTCTCCCAGGGAAAATCGGGGGTGATGTTGTAGGTCGGGAAGGGAAAGGTAAAGACCCGGCCTTTGGCGTCACCTGCGGTCATTACCTCGATGTAGGCGCGATTAATAAGGTCCATCTCTGTTTGTAGATCGCCGTAGCAGAATGACATCTCTTCACCCGCGATGATGGGGATCTGGTCGCGCAGATCCTGTGGGCATACCCAGTCGAAGGTCAGATTGGTGAAAGGGGTCTGGGTACCCCAGCGGGAGGGCACATTGAGGTTGTAGATCAACTCCTGAATATACTGGTAGACCTGTGAGTAGCTGAGATTGTCTATGCGTACAAAGGGTGCCATATAGGTATCGAATGAGCTGAACGCCTGTGCACCCGCCCACTCGTTCTGCAGGGTGCCGAGGAAATTGACAATCTGACCGACAGCGCTGGATAGATGTTTTGGCGGTCCCGACTCAACTTTTCCAGGCACCCCGTTCAGCCCTTCGTGGAGCAATGTGCGGAGGGACCAGCCGGCGCAATAACCGGCCAACATGTCGAGGTCATGAATATGGATGTCACCCTGTCGGTGAGCTTCGCCGATCTCAGGGGGGTAGACATGATTGAGCCAGTAATTGGCTATCATCTTGCCTGAAGCGTTAAGGATCAGACCACCCAGCGAGTAACCCTGGTTGGCATTCGCGGAGACCCGCCAGTCGGAGCGCTGCAGATATTCACTCACTGAGGCAGAGACATCCAGCAGGGTGCGGCGATCCTCACGTAGCTTCTTATGCTGTTCACGGTAGACGATATAGGCGCGGGCCGTCTTCAGATGGTTGGCGCTGATCAATACCTGCTCAACGATATCCTGGATACGCTCGATACCGGGTGTCTGCTCCCGATAACCGGTGTGGGTCAAAACCTTGATCACTTGTGCGCAAAGCAGTCTGGCCTCGCTGCTATCGAACTCCCGGCTCGCCTGACCGGCCTTTAAGATGGCGAGTTGGATCTTGCTGGTGTCGAAATCAACTTCGCAGCCGTCGCGCTTGAGAACTTTTGCGGGTGTGTAGAGTGTCTGTTGAGCGGCAATCGCTGACATGGCCGGTAATCCTCCTATATTAAATATTAAGCGCACCATATATGGTGGTCTTGTATTTATTAAAGCACTATATATTGTGTTGTGAGTGATTTCATTTGATCAATGTCAAGTCATAATCAAACCAGCTGCGTTGTTGCAGGTTGGATTTCTGGCAGTGTGTGTGTTGATTTTGGGTGCGGCCCGCCGCACCCATTAGGTGGGCTTGCAAATATTGAATAAGTGATTGAGTCGAACGGGTTAGCGGCCGTCACCCACAAAGGGATTGGTTCGACGCTCCTCGCCAAAGGTGGATTCAGGACCGTGGCCAGGGACAAACCTGACATCATCACCCAATGGCCATAGTTGATCCCGAATGGAGTGGACGAGGGTACTGTGGTCACCGCGGGGGAAATCGGTACGCCCGATAGAACCGCTGAAAAGCACATCGCCCACTTGTGCGAGTTGATCGTTGCGATGGAAAAAGATGATATGTCCCGGTGTATGGCCCGGGCAGTGATAGACCTCGAGACGTTCCTCCCCCACGGGTACTTCGTAACCCTGGTTCAGCCATCGATCGGGCTTGCAGGCGATCGCATCGCCAAAACCAAACATCGCCGCTTGCTGGTCCATATTGTCCAGCAGAAACGCATCCTCCCGATGGGGGCCAATGATGGGTAGTTGCAGTCTCTGAGCCAGTTCGTTGGCGCCACCGGCATGATCCAGATGTCCATGGGTGAGGAGAATGCACTCCGGGATCAGCGCTATGGCATTGAGTTGGTCGATCACTTTTTGGCTGTCCCCCCCCGGATCGATGATCGCCGTATGGCGGGTTTTCTCGCACCAGAACAGGGTGCAGTTTTGCTGAAAGGGGGTGACGGGGATAATTCGGTAGTGCATCAGGTGATCTTCTGTAACAGGGTTTCCAGCTGTTTTTGACTCTTTGCACCCAAACAAACTTCGGTCACTTTATTGTCTTTCATCAGTAGGGTTGTCGGGGTGGCTCGGATATTGAATGCCCTCGCTGTTTCAGGGTCACTCTGTACATCGACCTTCACGACTGTGTCATGGTTTTCAGAAAGATGATCGATGATAGGGGTCATGCTACGACAGGGGGGGCAGTTCTGACTATAGAAATAGATCATTCGATTTCCGCTCGTCTCACTGGTCAAATCGCTCTCTATCATTTTACCAACCAGGCGTTTTGCAGAGAGATAGCTGAGTAACGGCAGTAAAATGAGAAAACTTGCAATCAACAATAAGACAATCATTAACCAGGACATTGTGGTAAGACTCCCTGATGGTTTTTTGAAGAGTGCCAGATACAATATCACTTTGAAAGCGTACCAGGCGCATCGCTGATGGAGGGGTGCGGTGAATGGACCGCTTGTATCCGAACCCATGGATTCAGGTTTAAGCTGGGTGGCAGATTGCAGATCGGTGACACACCAAATAAAGGGTATCGGCTATACAATGCAGCTATTCGTACAAAAAAACAGGGTTGGTGAATGGATCAGATGACGCTCTTCATGGTGGTGGGAGGATTATTAATCCTCACCCTGATATTGGCAAGCATAGCCCAGCGTTATCACGCCTTTGTCGAAGAACGGCGTCAACATGTACAGCGTATCCTGAAGCGGGTGGGTGAGATAGACGGACTCATCCAGCGTATGACCGGCCTGCCGGTGCCGATTGAGGCAGAGCGGATCCTGCGGCGGGATATTATTGCCCGCCTACAGGCATTGAAGGGGATCCATGCCCGATACGATGGCATCGATCACATGATCCGGGAGGCTCAGCAAGCACTTGAGCAGGTATCGGCAAAGCCGGCATCCACCCGTCTTAACGAGCAACAGCTGGAGCGGATGACTCGACTGACGGGTGAAATCGAGTGGCTGGTTCAAGAGAAAAGATTACTAACCCCTGTTTCCCCTGAAGAGGGCACCCGGTTATTGGAGTTGATGAGGATGCGACGGGCTGAATCACTTTATAACCACCATCTTCCTGAAGCGAATCGATTGGCGAACAGTGGCCAGCTTCATCAGGCATTATGGCATTGTGAACACCTGAAAAAGGTATTGAAGAGCTATCAGGCGGAGAATCAGCGGATCGATGCCTGGTATCTGGAGGTGGAGAAGCTCAATAAACAGATCAGTAAAAGGCTGGCCGGCGGTTAATCGGGATACTCTTTTTCGGCATGGTCATCCAGGGGTTCGGAGATACGGTGGCTTTCATCCAGCCAGTCCCCCAGATCGATGAGGCGGCAGCGCTCGCTGCAGAAGGGTCGCCATTTGGAGGCCTCGGACAGGATGACCGGTTTGCCACATGTCGGGCATGGGACCGCTGTTTTTTTATCGCCGGGATTCATGACTTTTAAAAAATACAGGCAGTGAGCTGAAAATCCACCTCGTGTGAGGTCTGGACAGCTTTACTGCTATCGACTGCTTCAAGGAAGCGTATGCTGAAGCGGTGTTTGTTGCCGCTGATCTCAGTAAACATCGAGGAACTTCTGGGCAGTCCCACCCGGATCAACTGAGCGGGCGAGGAGCTCTCAAGGGTTTTTTGGAAAAAGCCCTGGTGGGCCTTTTCCTGGGTAGGCAAGTGGCTGCCGCGGACCAGGTTGAGTAACAATACTACCGCTTCACGTACCGGATGCAGATCATGCATCCACTCACTCATTTGACCCTGGCGGACCTCATAGGGCTGATTGAGCCAGTAGTGGTACTGGGGCAGATCGAAATTACAGCCACCGCCCGGGATGCTGCTACGTTGCAGGATAGCGGTCAGGAACTCGTTGCTACGCAATCTTCGGGCAATCTGCCCGTCCATGCGGTAGACCTGATGGATGGCCTGTTCCAGATCATCCATCACCTGTCCCAGGGCTTCCATGTTGACACCGGGTTGTTGGCGAACCCGCTCCAGATTACTGGTATGACGCTCCAGTTCTTTAAGGATCTCTGTCTTTAGATCAGAGCGTCCAAAAATGGTAACCATGCTGAGGAGACCCTGAATGGCTGCCCTGTTGCTCCAGATGTCAGCCAGCGGACGAAAATGATCCACCTGCAGAAAAAGGTGCTCAAGTCGAAGAAAGGTACGAATCCTTTCGTTCAACGGATGCTCAAAGTGAATCAGATCGGTCACGAGAGATCAGTCTTTCCGTTAGCTGTTGAATGAGTGGGATGGTTATCAGGATCAGCGCTGATTATGTCAGGGCTGAGACATTACTGCTAACCTGAATCGGCCATTACTCACGTTTTTGTTATCGGGTTTGCAATAACCATTATCGTATCATTACCTTACGTCAGGTATCAGCGGTCAACTGCGGAATCTAGGATGATGAGCCTTCAGCCACGTACACCGGGACTGATGCTGAAACTATCGAGAATATTGACATAGTTGACCCGCTCGAACTCTGTCGGATCGGTGACACTGATCTGGCTGACCCGGCCACGAAACGCCTCGACCGTCTCGAATCCCTTCTCCTCCATCCATGCTTCGATGCCGGCGATGATGGGTGCGATTGCCTGAGGACCCTGCTCAAGCAAAAGGCTGCACAGGTGGACCACATCGGCTCCAGCCAACAGTAATTTAATGGCATCATCCTGGTTGTGTACACCGCCTGTAGCACCGAGGGATGGATAGCTTCGTGCGGCCATGCAGAATTGCAATCCAGCGCATCGCCAGCAGCGCCTCGGCGGATATGGAAGTCTGCAAGTTGGTGGTCAGACGTAGGTTATCGATATTGATATCGGGTTGATAGAATCGGTTGAACAGAGAGACCCCGCTGGCGCCGGCCGTCTCCAGCAGTTTTACCATGTTGGCCATTGAGCTGAAAGCGGGCGAAAGTTTCATGTTGATCGGTATCGATACCTGCTGTTTCAGCTGGGTCAGCAGTTCAATGTAACGCTGTTCGATTTCACTGCCGCTAATCTCGATATCGGCGGCAACCTGGTAGATATTCAACTCCAGGGCATCGGCACCGGCCTGCTCCATCTCTTCGGCATGGGTGATCCAGCCTCCCGGTGTGGTGCCGTTGAGACTGGCGACGACCGGAATCTCCAATGCTTGTTTCAGCGCCTGCAGGTTTTCCAGGTAGCGTTCCTGACCATTGGAGAAGTCGTAGTGATTGGGCAGAAAACTGTCTGCTTCAGCAAATCCGGTGTCCTGATGGTGCAGAAACCGGACCATGGTCTCCTCTTCGGCTGTAACCGCCTCTTCGAACAATGAGTACATGATAATGGCCGACGCCCCGGCATCTTCCACGCGGCGGGCATCATCGATGCTGCGGGACAGGGGTGATGCAGAAGGCACCAGCGGGTTCTTCAGTTGCATGCCCAGGTATTCGGTTGTGAGGTCCATATCGCTTCTCTTTGTGCAAGGGAGATTTAGATATTAATTAGAGGGTATATAGCATGAAACGACTGAATAGGTCAGATACGAATGGCACTTGCTTAGCAGTTGAAGTTTGACTATCAGCGGTTTTATTCAATTAGGATTGGTGGGGCAGGACCCCACCCTACGCTCCATGCGGTTGGGTAGCATGGGCCCTTGGGTAATCTCCCCATTAATAATGGGACTCAAAAGTAGTCACTGTTAAGCTGTCTGAGCCAGCTTCTGTATCGGGGTGATTCCACCTAATG
>JAHXHU010000269.1 GCA_025656375.1 Candidatus Thiodiazotropha sp. (ex Ustalcina ferruginea)
CTTCACCATTCCAAGTGAAACGCCCTGTGCGGAGCCGCATGCAGGGTGTTGTGGGGGCTGGGGGTTAGAGACCCCCGGCTACCCGATTGCCTTGGAATTTGACTATCCTGAACCGGGGTTGGAAAAAAAGATTATTCAGAATGAAGCATCAATAGAAGGTGATATGGCCGCCAGATTAGTCAAATTTGCCCATATGACGCGTAATCTTAAAGGGAGTGGTTTGGATGAAGGTGCTTCTACCAGGTTGTTGGTGCATGCGGCAAAATTAATTGCCAGCGGCGTTGAACCTGTAACGGCGTGTCGTTCATGTGTTGCTCAGGCTTTGACGGATGATTCTGATATGTTAGTTGCGGTAAATGAGTTGAGCGCTTCTCTGTTTTAGTAATACCTGAATCGGTGGGTTTAAAGGGAGTGCAGTATGCAAGATATTGATTCGGATAGCGTAATAAATAATCGCAGCCATATCCTTAGGCCTGGTGAGATTATTTTTTGTATAGCTAGACGGATCAAGAGCTTGTGTGATGCACCCCGATGAGTTCGCGGATTCAGGTAACTAAATGATGAAGACGAAACTTGACCAACAGCAGATACAGGTATTGCTCGATGACTATTTCGAGGTTGAATACAGTTTCCGTAATACCCTGACGATCAGTGAAAAACTGATGCAGATGGCGGGTGATGAGCAAGCCTTTATTCTGGATTGGATAAGACGTACGGCAAGTACGCACATTGAAATTGCCTACCAGTTCGCCCTGCAAGCGAGGCAAGTGTTGCAGCTTATGGATGATGCAATGATTGAGGCCTGGTTAGTGCAGGCTATGGATGTCTACGATCTCTCTGGACTGCACTCCGCGTTGACAGTTATTCAGGAGATGGATGTATTTGTACGACAAGGACGTGAACGTGCGTCCGCATCACTATTCGCTGAACAGGTGAGTGTACTTTTACCCTTTGTGCAAGGACTCTCCGGGAGAAAATTAACGCTGGAGCAAGATGACCATCTCTATACCGATGGTGAGGTCATTTATCTACCCTCTGTAATGGCCCATCTACCACATAAGAGGGATAATTTTTTACTCTATAAGGCTGCTGTGGCCTATCATTGGGCGCAGGTTCGCTTTGGTACCTTTCGTGTGGATCTGGTCGGTTATCTCGCCACTCATCCATCACCGGACACGGCGTTACGCTATTTTCATACTTTTGAAACTGAGCGTCTGAATGGTTGTATCGAACGTGAATTACCCGGTCTCTACCGTGAGATGAAGCAATTGAGAAAAAAGCTGGGTCAGGATGAGACACCCACTGGATGGGATGTTCAGGTTGCACCTCTGCATAGGCGTGAGGCAACAGCAAAAGACACTTTAAACCTAAGCAAAATAATGTTTGGTGAAGCAATACCTAAAACTACGGTGTTTCATGGCCATTTAAGACCGAAGTTGGTTATGGCTGTCATGCAACACCGCCTTGATCGAGAAAAGGCGCAATTGCGAGTGGCATTGAAGGCAATTGCTGATGATCTCAATCAAGGATGGGAAGATGAAAATGAATCCTTGGAGCGGCTCACGATGGAACCTGTGGATGAATTCGAATTGAACGAAGAGATGCAGATGGAGCTGCAGGTCAATGGTAAATCGGTTCCGATTGCAGAAGATATCAAAGGCATCATGACATCAATTATCCTCGATCTGGGTGATATTCCAGATGACTATTTGATACCTGCAGGTGCAGGCGAATACGATCTGAGTGAAGTCGATGAGAAGATCTTGAAACCGGAAGAGGTGTGGAGTGGCGCCTACCATGAAGATGGTGCGTTCCTCTATAAAGAGTGGGACTATCGGCGTAAACACTATCGTAAGAACTGGTGCGTGGTGCGGGAAATGCCTGTTAAGCAGGAGGATGACGGATTTGCCGATCAGGTGATGATTAAGTATCGGAGACTGCTCTCCAGTCTGCGTAAGACCTTTGAGGCATTGCGCGATGAGGATCGGTTATTAAAACGCCAAGCTTACGGAGACGGAGTGGACATCGATGCCTTTGTAGAAGCCTGGGCAGATATGCATACAGGTTTGGAGATGACCGACCGCTTGTTTACCCGTATGCATCGGGAAGAACGCAACATTGCAGTCATGTTTATGGTAGATATGTCCGGTTCCACTCAAGGATGGGTTAATGAGGCAGAACGTGAGGCGTTAATACTGTTGGCTGAGTCACTGGAGACCTTAGGGGATCGATACGCTATTTATGGTTTTACCGGAATGAGTCGTAAACGCTGTGAGGTGTTTCCGATCAAGACCTTTGAGCAATCTTATGATGCAGAGGTTAAGGCTAGAATCAGCGGTATACGTGCCGGCGATTATACCCGAATGGGGGCTGCAATCCGTCATTTGAGTCACCGCTTGAATGAAGTAGAGGCGAGAACCAAGTTACTGGTTACACTATCGGATGGCAAGCCAGATGATTATCACGATGACTACCGTAGCCAATACGGCATAGAAGATACACGCCAGGCTCTTTTTGAGGCGAGGCGGGAAGGTATTCATGCCTTTTGTATTACAATTGATGAGCAAGGTCAGGATTATCTGCCGCATATGTACGGAGCCGCGAACTACACAGTCATCAGTGAGATCGAAAAACTACCGCTGAAGGTTTCAGATATTTATAAGAAAATAACCAGTTGATTGTAAATAGCGGCAAATCTGGGTCTGGAAATAGGTGCTTTTGGAAACCATGTCATCCTGACATTCACTGGAATGACGAGTGCTGTACTCATAGACGCTGTTTCTGTTTCTTGCGTTTTTAATTACTTACCACAAATAAAAATCTAAGCTTGTCTGGCGGTTGAGAACGTGGATGAATTGCCAGTCAGTGGATGTGCTTGATTTTACCGTCAGGCGTAGGCAACCTGACGCTGAGGCCGCAAAGACGACCCAATTACCCTACTGGAGGAAATATGTATAGAACATTGATTACCATCGCCGCATTAACCTTTATGACATCAACCGCAATACAGGCAAACCCAGGCTACAACTATCCTCAACCACAGATGCGTGCACCCCTTCATCAGGAGGTGGATCCAGGTACTGTTTTACGTGAGGGGATGACCAATTTGTTGAGATTTCTGCGTCAGTCAGAAGAGCCCAATCCACAAATGATATCAGCCTTTTTAGAACAGGAGATTGCACCCTATTTCGACTTTGATTATATGGCCACATGGGCAGCTGGTCCCATGAATCGCCGTATGAATGATCAACAGCGTACGGAGCTGGCACAGAAGATTAAAGTCATGTTGCTCGGTACGCTGACAGAAAGGCTTGCTAAATATAACAATCAGGAAGTGCGCTTCTTTCGGCCACGTCGTGTGGGTGAAAATGAGGTTAAGGTTCGAGTTGGCATTCTACAGCCAGGTGGTTACCCGGCAAATATCGACTTTCGCTTCTATCGCAGTAAAGCAGGCTGGAAAGTTTTCGATGTTTCAGCAAATGGCAATAGAGCTATAGCCTTTTACCGCCAGCATTTCGTTAATAAAATGCGTACTCAGACATCCAAGAGGAACTTTCGCCGTTAACAGTAACTCGCTTAAACAGTAGTCAGGTCAACCGCTGGATTCTTTGGTATGAATGAGCAGCATAAGTTTGGGCGTTGGATGGTAATCGGCGCTTGGCTTCTGTTGTTAGTGCTTTTAACGCTGTTTTTTTCGCAGTGGCTCGAACGACAGCGGAATCCCAATCGGCAGCTATCGGTTACAGTGAATGCGGGAGATGATGTGGCTGTCGTGCTGAAAAGAAATCGCGCTGGACACTATATCGCTCCCGGTCTTATCAATGGGGTCGCAGTGACTTACTTGCTGGATACAGGAGCAACTTTTGTGGCTGTATCATCCTCGTTGGCGGAAAAGGCGGGTCTCAAAAAGGGTATGTCTGCTCATAGCCAGACGGCGAATGGGGTGGTACGCAGTTGGTTAACGGAGATCGATCAACTCCAATTGGGACCCATTATCATGCGGAATGTAAAGGCGACGATTCTGCCAAACAACGAGGTGTTACTTGGTATGAGCTTTCTCAAGCATCTGTCGTTGAAACAGCAGGGTGATGAATTGGTGATTTCCTTGCCGCAGTGAAGCTTATTTGCTGGAGCTAAGTACTACGGAGGAGGTGCGGGTCATGGATATGAAAATAGGTGCTGCCACTACAGACTTGTAGTGGCAGCAGGATAAATATCAGCCAATTTTATCTTTTAATGCCTTCAGTGCGGTAACTTTAACAACGGTTTTGGCTGGCTTTGCTGCAATCTTGATGGCTTCGCCAGTGGCTGGATTGCGTCCCATGCGTGCTTTGGTGCGTGGTTTGATGATACGCCGGACCTTTATGCCGCTGTCAGGGATAGTGATTTCACCTGAGCCTCTACGTTGTAGATGACGCGAAATCAAGGAGTTCATCGAGGCGAAAACAGATGCAACCTCTTTTCTTGTCAGACCTGTATCTTCAGCAATATCGCTGATGATTTGGGTCTTTGTCTGTTTGGTTGTAATAGATTTGAGGCGGGGTGCTGCAACTGTTTTTTTAGCAACTACCTTCTTCTTTGCAGTCTTTTTTGCGGTCTTTTTTGCGGTCTTTTTTGCGGTCTTTTTTGCGGTCTTTTTTGCGGTCTTTTTGACGGCCATATGGTTTGCTCCTTCTGAACAAGATTATTGTGCATGTTAAAAATAACACAGATTTTAAATAGTTAAACAGGAAATACAGGCTTTTTCATGGTTTTTTATGATTTCGATTAATTTCTCCCCTGTTTTATTAAAGATTTGGTGATGAATTCTGTTTTAGCTTGTTTTGAGTTGTGTTTATTTGCAGACTATTCGCCTTGCGGTCTTGTGCGGGGTGTCATTAAAGTCAATTGACCTCCAATCGAGTCATATTCGATATTGAATCGCTAAATTGCAGAACACGATGTGGGCATGAGTAAGCTATGATGTGGTTGAGTACAAGTTGGACATTTTCACTTGCTAAGGCTTGTTACATATCAATGTATTTGGTGTCTACAATCTAGAATTTCGATGCTAACGGCCGATTTCTTAAATAGTTGAGCATAAGGATGGAAATGGTATGAAGAAATTATTTGTCGCCTGCTTATTCATATTTTGTATAACGGTTAGCGAAGCCAGGGAGGTTGCAGGTGTAACATTACCAGATCAGATAGTACGTGATAATGATAAAGCCGAATTGGTCTTGAATGGAGCGGGTGTCAGAAAGAAGTTCTTTTTTAGTGTCTATCTCGCCTCACTCTATCTTCAGCAACCGAGCAGACAAATTGAGGCTGTTATTGATGTCGAAAAACCAGCTCGTGTACAGATGCAGATACTCTACTCAAAGATAGATAAAAAGAAGTTCACCAAGGGCTGGGATGATGGATTCAGTGCGAATCTTTCTACAGAGCAGTTACAAGCTGTGCGTCAAAGGCTCGATCAGTTCAATGGGATGTTTGAGTCTCTGGTAAAGGGAGACACAATCGAGCTTGACTACATTCCTGGTGATGGAACACATGTCACTATCAAGGGAGAAGGTAAAGGTGTCGTACCGGGTGGTGACTTTTATCAGGCTTTACTGATGGTTTGGCTAGGCGAGTCACCGATCAGTCAAACCCTTAAACAGGAACTGCTTGGCCTGAAATAGAGGTCATGCGGTTTGACAGACCCCTCCACGCCGCTCATCACCGATACCGGTCAGTTTTCCTCTGCTGTCCAGCATGACGCAATGAGCGCCACCGAAAAACAAATTCTTGTTGTGCCAGTGTTGCTGACGGGGAAATTCGTCTTGCAAAGTCCGAGAAATCGATTCATCGATACCGGGTTCCAAACTCAATAGATCATTTTCAAAGTGGATGCGAGGGTGTGATACCGCTTGCTGCAGCGGCATATTGTAATCGAGCAGATTCACGATCACTTGATAGCACTACGGATTCGGTTAGAGCCTCCTGACCCAGTAACGATTGAGCGGCCATCATTGGTGAGTATAAGGGTGGGCACCATCATTGATGCAAGGCGGTTGTTATTTGGCCATTGATGGAATCCTGATGGGTTCAGATCCTCTTCACCCAACATGTTATTCATCATGATGCCAGTGCCAGGGATGATATAGCCACAACCCTCTCCATTGGACAGTGTCATACTGGCAAGGTTACCTTCGGTATCAGCAATGCTGATCTGAGTGGTTCCACGGGTAGAGAGGCCGCCTTTACGTAAGCGTTCACGGTAAAGCTCGCCAATATCTGGATTGAGCACACGGTCCATGGATAGGTGATTTTCACCTCGTACATGCTGTGTGAGACGCATAGTGCGCGCAAGCAGCCGTAGATGTTTCTCTTTACCGGCGTTGGTTTTTTCAGCAGTCTGAGATGCCATCAATCCAAGAGAAAAGGCGATCAATGTACCGCCTAATGACGGTAGAGGATTGGTTACTAATTGTGCATTGTGGTAGGTGTGATGGAGAGGAGTACGTACGTCTACCTGATAGTCGATCAGGTCCCCCATTCGTAGATGACCACCCTTCTCACGGCAATCCTTGATCAGTTGAGCTCCTGCTTCCCCCCCGTAGAAAAGCCTATCTCCCTCATGCAGCAGGGTGTCCAGAAAGTTGGACAGTACGGGTTGTTTCTGGCATTCACCCATCATGATCAGTTGTTTAGGATCTTGTGGGGAGGCGTTGATAGCCAATGCTTCTGGGGATGCCCGCAGAATTGGGGCCACTATCGTTGTTATCAAATGCTGGAATGGGTTGATACTAACCCCGTCATTAGCCAGTTGAATAGCCGGTTGGAACAGTGTCGAGATGGGTGGTCGGCAGTGATTCCTGTGTATGGCATAGAGTCCTCGTATAAATCCGGGGGTGGCTATCGATCCCATTCCTATATGGAATGTCTGACTGGCAGTGCCAAAATCGGCCTCGATTGGATAGAATCCTAGCTCGGCCTCGGCCATTTTTTGTCGGGGTGTCTGGGCAAAAAAATCGTAAACTAGGGGATGTGAATTCGCTGGTCGGGCGGTTAGAAATCCACCGCCTCCCAGTGAAGCAAGCACCGGCTCTGCCACACATGCAACGAGCATTGCAGCCACCGCAGCATCGAAAGCATTACCTCCGGCCTGAAGTATTTCACAGGCTGCGTTGCTGGTTTCATGATGGCCGGCGGCGACGATGCCTTTAATGGGTTTCACATTTCACCAATAGGATGTTACATATACTAACCCGAACGTAGACTAGGCGACATTCAGCTTAGTGTTTGATAGTGGACGTTGCATTAAAACCTCAATATAGTTATGGTTTCTAGGTGCCGAGAAAGTGCAAACCTGGTCAAGAATCAATCACGATACGGGTAAAATACCCGTTCAGCTTTTATAGTATGTGCCGTTACATAAGGAGCGATGTGACCCTGACAAAAAAGGATCTAAATTCCTGAGTGTTGAAAGAATGGCCGTGCCAAACAGTAAAAACGATGATGTCCTTCTCAAGAATCTGGTTCCGCTGAATACCCTTTCAGAGGAGCAGCTCGGGCATCTACTTAGCCAGATTGTGGTCGAAAAGGCCAAAAAGGGCGACTATCTCTTTCGTGAAGGGGATACTGACCACCAGAATATCTATCTTCTCTCTGGGACTGTTGCGCTGCTCTCCGGGCAGAAAGAGATGGACCTGATCAGCAGTGGCACCCCAACGGCTCGCTTTGCCCTGGCTCATCAGCTACCTCGCAAACACTCGGCCCAGGCGAGAACCGGGGTTTCCTATGTACTATTGATAGTCGCATGCTCAGTGATATGCTAGCGCGCAGCCATAGCGCCAGTTATGAAGTGAACGATCTTGAACAACCGAGCAGCGATGATTGGATGAGCCTCTTGCTGCAATCCCCGGTTTTCCAGCAAATCCCACCTGCAAATCTACAGCGCGTAATGATGCGAATGGAGGAGATTGCAGTCAGTGCGGGGGATATCATCATCAATCAGGGGGAAGATGGGGACTATTTTTATCTGATCAGCAAGGGTGAATGCCGTGTCTCACGTACTCCAGAGGCGGGCCATGCGCCGGTAGAACTGGCTAAGCTGCATGCCGGAAAGGGATTTGGCGAAGAGGCATTGATCTCAGATAAACAACGAGGCAGTTCGGTTGTCATGGAGACTGATGGCGTGTTGGTGCGGCTGAGTAAAAAGGATTTTATCGAACTCGTCAAGCAACCTCTTTCCCGCTCACTCAATTTCGATGATGCCACTGATATGATTGAAAAAGGGGCACTTTGGCTGGATGTCAGAGCACCGGAAGAGTATGAAGAGGGACACCTACCAGGGGCGATCAACCTGCCTTTCTTTTCACTGCGTTTTCAAGCCTCCAGTCTTACCCTCGATCGAGCTTATGTGGTTTATGGTGAGGAGGTAGGTCAATCAGCCACTGCAGCCTACTTGTTAACAGAACGAGGCGCGGAGGTGTTTGTTGTCGATATCAGTTGGGTTCAGATTGCTGAGCTGGTTGGACTTCGTCATCAGGAGGATGGGTATCAGGCAAACAATGTTATTGATTTCAACCGAGAATCTGATGATGACGCCACATCGTCAGCAGATGCGTCAGATGAGCAGCGAGCGACACTCAATCGGTTGAAAAAAGAGCTTGCTGAGAGTCATCTTCAATTCGAGCAGGAGCTCGAACAAAGGCATACCGAAATCAAGTTGCTGCGCCAGGCCCTGGCGGTGGCAAAAAGTCGGATGCAGACGGGTGAGGAGGGGGCGCAAACTGCGCTGGCCCTACAACTTGAGGTTGATGAGCTGCGTTCTTCGCTGGAAAAAGCGGAGTCCAAGCTATCAGTCGGGAATGACCTTGAGGTTGAAAAGAAGAGACTACTGGATCAGATTACTGCATTAGAGCAGAGCCTGGAGGGTACCCGGGATGAACTCAGTGGCGCCAAACAGCAAAGTAGTGAGTTACGAGACCAGATCGATCAATTACAGGCTCGCCATGAAGAGAGTGAGGGGCACCTTAAAGAAGAGATAACTGGGTTACAGATTCAGCTTGAGAGCACCCATGAATCCCTGCTGGGAGATCAGGAAAAAAGTGGTCAACTAGGCTCTGAGCTGGAAGCGCTGCGCAATGAAATGACTCAACTGCAGCAAGATGCTGAGGCTTCCCACGTGCAGGTCACAGAGGATCTGAACCTGATCACTCAAGAACGGGATGAACTGCTAGTGTAGTGTCCTGAATAAAATATTCATTTATAATTCCCAGTGTTCCGGTTTATGGCAAAGGAAGGAAAAAATGAATTCAGCAGTT
>JAHXHU010000134.1 GCA_025656375.1 Candidatus Thiodiazotropha sp. (ex Ustalcina ferruginea)
ACTGTTATTCGGGGATCCACCAGATCCCGATATTTCACCACTTCAATCCAGGCTGCTATTCTCATGAATATTTATGGGACAGCAGTGAAACAAGATATATTGGGTAAGCATGTCTCCAAGTATTTTCCTGGTTCACAGGAGTTGGGTTTATTAAACAAGCTCAAGCAGGTTCACAAGACAGGTCAACCACAAGAGATTCCAAACACCCACTATCAGGATGGACATCTTAATCTATGGATTAGAAATTACCTCTATGCACTGCCAAATGGCGAAATAGTCACTATTTTTGAAGATTTGACCGGTACAACTGAACTTCAACAAGCGCTAGACCAGACAAGGGATGCGCTGGCAGACATTCTCGATAGTCTCGACTCAATAGTTTACGTGGCAGATATGGAGACGTATGAGCTGCTCTATGTTAATGATTATACAAGAAAATTAACTAATGCAACTGTTGGGAAGACTTGTTGGAAGGTCTTACATAAAGGAATGACAGGTCCGTGCGATTTTTGTACTAACCCAAAGTTATTACGTCATAATGGAGATCTCCACAATACCTGTCGTTGGGAGTATTTCAACGAACAGACCAAGCATTGGTACTCTCTAAACGATAGTGCTGTTCGTTGGTCGGATGGTCGAGTTGTCAAGTTGGAAGTAGGTTATGACATTACCTATTTAAAAAAGACCGAATTGGCTCTGAGGCAATCAGAAGGACGTTTTGATCTTGCCATGCAGGGAGCAAATGACGGTCTCTATGATTGGGACTTTACAACCGATGAGGTTTACTATTCGCCACGCTGGAAATCAATGCTCGGCTATCAGGATCATGAGCTATCGAATAGACTCGATACCTGGCAAAAGTTGATTGATCCTGAAGATGGTAAGCGTTCATGGACAATGCTGCAGGATTATATGGAAGGACGGCTAGACAATTTCCAATTGGAATTTCGTATGCGTCACAAGGACGGTCACTGGGTCGATATTCTATCACGCGCCTTTCTTGTTCGGGATGCGAATGGAGAGCCCATAAGGGCAGTAGGCACACATATAGACATATCGGACCGGAAGCGGGTTGAAGAGGCACTTCTGGCCGTACAGCAAAGACAGGTGATGGCACTCGAAATGGGGCGAGCATTCGCTTTTGAGTGGAATGTTTCATCTGATTTGATTGTCCACTCTACAAGCAGCAAGGAGATCCTTGGCCTGAATACTGAGCAGATGAGCAATTTTAAGGCTGTAGAATATTTTACCCATGTCCATACGGATGATCAACAACAGTTCCAGGCTATCCTTGATCAACTAAATCCTGAACGAGCAACCTATAAGTATAAATACCGCTACCAGCACAGTGATGGACATTGGATCTTATTAGAAGATAGTGCCCGTGGATTCTTTAATCAGGATGGAAGCCTTGATCGACTTGTTGGAATAGCCGCAGATGTCACTGAGCGTGAAGAGGCGTTGGAGGCAATCAAGCGATATCAATATATTGCGTCAGCCACCGATGACATGATGGCGTTTGTGGATAGAGATTATGTCTATCTTACAGTTAATGAAAGTTATGCACAGATCTTCAATCAGTCAATAAAAGATATTATTGGAAAAAAAGTTGCTGAATTATGGGGTGAAGATCAGTTCAACTTCCGGGTCAAATGTGCTCTCGATCAGGCACTTGCAGGAAAACAAGTTGAATTTCAATTACAAAAGAACCTCACTTCAGGGGAGTTCGTTGACTTCGATATACGATATTATCTATATCTTGATAGTAAAGGCGATGTGACGGGTGTGGTCGTGCATGTTAGGGATATCACAAAGGTGATAAAAGACGCGAATGTGCTTCGTATGAGTGAAGAGCGACTCAATGCCATGGTTGAACTCTATCGTATGACGCCAGATCTTACGGAAGATGAAATCCTTGCATATGCCGTGGAGAAGGCACAGGCGATTACACACAGCAAAATTGGTTATTTGTTTATGATCAACCAGGACCAAGAGTCGCTCTCTTTAGAAACCTGGTCTCAAGATAACAATGATCAAGGTCACACCACAGTTAAATTGCATCAGTCATTATCCAAAGCAGATATATGGGCTGATGCAGTCCGTGAAAACCGGACCATAATCAACAATCATTTTCCGATTGAATCCAGTGAAGTAATGCTTCCTGCAGGGCATGTGACTTTACAACGCTATATGACTGTACCTGTTATGGAAGAAGGGATGACAAGAATGATTCTTGGTGTAGGAAACAAGCAGCGGCTGTATGATGAAGATGATGCCAAACAAATTAGACTGATTGGTGAAACGGTATGGCACCTGATTAGTCGCAAGCGCGCTGAAAGGCAACTCAAACAATCTGCAATTGTGTTTGAGACGACCCGTGAGGCAGTATCTATTACTGACGCAGATACCAATATCCTTGCGGTCAATCGTGCCTTTACTGAGATAACAGGCTATGAAGAGAGTGAGGTGCTTGGAAAGAATCCAAGTATTTTAAAGTCTGGGCGCTATGAGGATACATTTTATGAGGAGATGTGGCGTGCCATCAATACGGAAGGTCAGTGGAAAGGAGAAATCTGGAATCGACGTAAAAATGGTGAAGTCTACCCTGAATGGCTGTCAATTAATTCAGTGCATGATGATAAAGGTCATGTGATCAACTATGTTGGAGTATTTTCCGATATTTCACAGATTAAACGTTCTGAAGAACAGTTACATCATCTTGCTCACTTTGACCCACTGACCGATCTACCAAACCGTCTTCAGTTGAGTAACCAGCTTGAAACTTCAATTGGCAGGGCACAAAGACATAATCAACAAGTTGCTCTTCTGTTTATAGACCTGGACCATTTCAAAACAATTAATGACAGTCTGGGTCATCCTACAGGTGATCAGGTGCTGAAAGCAGTAGCAGATAGGTTGAGCATAAGAATTCGCAAAGAGGATTTTCTAGCTAGATTAGGCGGTGATGAATTTGTCATCCTACTTGATGACTGTCAGCGAATGGATGATGTTGCATTTGTCGCACAGGATGCTATTCAAACCATGCAAAAACCCTTTGTACTAGAGGATAAACAGGATATCTATTTAGGATGTAGTATTGGAATCAGCATCTATCCGGCAGATGGTACAGAGACAATGGAGTTGATTCGAAATGCGGATACTGCCATGTATCGCGAAAAATCAGAGGGTAGAAATACCTATCGTTTTTATACCGAAGCAATGACCAGGATTGCCAGTGAACGCTTAGAATTAGAAAGCAAGTTACGCAGGGCGATAGAACATGAGGAATTATGTGTCTACTATCAACCACAATTAAGTGTTGTTTCCCAGGAGATCATAGGTTTTGAAGCTTTGGTTCGCTGGCAGAGTCCTGAAGAGGGCCTTATTCTCCCCGGTAGATTCATCGGTATCGCCGAAGAGAGTGGTTTGATTGGCCCTATCGGTGAATGGGTGCTTGAGAAGGCGTGTGGCGACGTTATGGAATGGCGTAAAAAGGGTGTTGACCCGGGTATTTTAAGCGTCAATCTATCCAGTAGGCAATTCCATAATCGCTTTTTGGCAGAGGACATTGCTGGAGTTTTATCTCGCTGTGACATGCAACCCTCACAACTCGAATTGGAAATTACAGAGAGTGTCTTGATGGAATTGACAGAGAAAACAGTCAATAATCTTAAAGAGTTGGAAAATCTTGGAATACGCCTATCGATAGATGATTTTGGTACTGGCTATTCATCTCTCGCTTACTTAAAACGGTTTAATATCGATAAGCTTAAAATAGATCGAGCCTTCATAAAAGGCGTCCCGGGGGATACCAGCGATGTAGAAATAACCTCTACTATCATTGCAATGGCGAGAAATCTACATATTCAAGTATTGGCTGAGGGTGTTGAAAATCAACAACAGCTGGCATTTTTGCAGGGCCAGAGTTGTGATCAGTATCAAGGTTACTACTACGCAAAACCCTTGCCCGAAGAGAAGGCATTATTACAATTGCTACTGAATAGTCAAAATTGATATACCTACTTTTTTCTATCACCCGTCCTAATCATTAGGCAATAGAATAAAGTCCATCAGACTTTATTCTAGCCAGACACCCTTCTGCGAAAACCACTCCTTATCGATACGCCATCTGACCTTATCAATATCATCTCGAGCAAGCACCCTTTTTTTGACCTTTGACTGAATAGCTGCAAGTTCTTTCTGTGCTGCGATCACTTGCAGATCTTGTGTGCTCTTGTTTCTTAGGGAAGGGTTGATGATGCCCAAGAATCTAACAGCAGGCATTGAGTTGGAACGTGGTGATGAGATGATTGCCGTCGTGCCAATTATATCCAGTGCTCTGAATGGGTAAGGATAGGCCGCAGTTTGCTGATCCTGCTGTATTAATGCATCAATCTCACCCAGACGAAAATCGAGCGTCAACAGCCATCCCAGCAAAACAAGCAGTAATATGCCACCTAAAACCGCAGCATAGATTTTTGTACCCCTATCAAGACTCATGTTTGATACTCCAAATGGCGTAACCCTAAACCTTTGGCCTAAGGGGCTCAATGACAATCCTCAGCGATATCTTTTCAGAGTCCTCATTTTTCATCACATGGATGCGTACTGGCAGATTATCTGGCATGTGAATGGTATATGTGATGAAGATGAGTAATAAAAAAACCCCTCAAGCCAATACGCGTTATGCTGGTAGATGATAAGTCTGACCGGTGCGAGATGGTCTGTATTAGCTATAATATTTCGGGATCATTACTGCTTGATGGAGTACTTAGTGCCTGCATATTCCAGGATAGTATAGTGATTCAGTCTATATAGCGTTGCCAAGTCAGGCATTCTATTACGATTGATGTATGATCATGGGAGGGGTTAGCGATCAGAGATGATGGTTTTTTTACGTTGAATCTTTTTTTCCTTAAAGCCGGGATATTCATCGATACGCCAACGCTTCACTTCGTGGTCCTGCTCGTCGACGAAACGCAATTTCGACCAGGAGGCAAAAGCTACGATACAGGATAGTATCAATAATACAGCAACGAGTTTTGGCGTGAGCATAAGATTTCTCTTTTTGTTACTAACCTACGTTCGGGTTAGTATAGGTTCAAACTGTCAAAGTAGGGTAGTGTCAAACAGTAGAAGAGCGTACAGAATAGCAAAGGGCAGTTGATCAGTTACTCTCCGGTCTCTATTCAGTATATCTTTTGTATTGGGTAAAACCAGGGATTTTCCTACAACAAAGAGTTTACTCCAGGCAGCTCTGATTCTATGAGGAAAAATCACATACTAAAAGCGCAGTTTGTTTGGCTGTTTGGGTTTTTATTCATCCCGATGTGCATTTTGGCAGAATTACAGTTGGATTTTTCCTCGGACAAAATAACTACCAGTGGATGGTCGATGCAAGGGCTGAATGTTGAACTGGCATTATCCGATGATAACCAGTTGGCTGTTAATGTGACAGCCTCGACTTTCGTCCATAGTGCGTTGCCTGGTCAAGTCCGCGGAATTGAGTTCAATTGTCCTGCCATTCAACGACATGAACAGGCGTACATCTGCACAGGGGGGCGGTTACGAATTGATGATTCCCCCTATGGTCCACAGGATCTAGCAGCAAGTGGCCAGTTTATCGACAGTGAACATCTTAAACTGCAGGTCGACGGCATAAAGTTCGCGGGCGGCGGTGTGGGATTTGAACTCGAGCTAACTGAGGGGCAATGGAAGCTGGCACTGAAAGGCAAAAGACTCAAGCTTGGCTCCCTACGAAAGCAGATTGATGTGCTGCCTTTGCCTAAGGACTGGAGTCTTTCTGGTGAGGCAACGCTTCAGGCCAAACTATCCGGGCGCTCAGACCAGCCTGACACCGTCAAACTGGCACTTCAAATTCGAAATTTGGCCTATGCTGATAGGGAAGGTCTGCAAGTTGCAGAGGGTGGGTTTTTGAAATTGAATCTGAATGCCAGGCGAAAACATGCAGACTGGCTGGGAGAGACGAAACTCATGCTCTCTCAAGGCGATTTCTATTCGGATCCGCTTTTTCTGGAAATAGCCAAAAAACCGGTGGAGATGAGCCTGCGGGGACGATGGAAACCGGTTTCTGAACAATTACTGATTGATAAGTCTCAATTGATTGTGCCACAGGTCGTGACAGCACAGGGCCAGGCAATGTTGGATATTACGAAAAACCGTGTGATAGAGGCAAACATCCAACTTCAGGTTGATGAGTTGGAAGGGTTATACACCGCAGTTTTACAACCTTTTCTAATAGGTACCCTGATGGATGATCTTGAGACAACCGGAGCGGTTAAAGCTGAGCTGGAGTTAAAAGACGGACAATTACAACGTTTTAACTCATCAATGGAGCGGGTCTCCGTTGATGACAAACGCAGTCTTTTTGCCTTGTATGGACTGTCAGGCCAATTGGCATGGTTACGGGATGGTCAATCCGATGCATCCCATATACAAATTGAAGGTGGTCAACTCTACAAAATCGATTATGGACCGATCACGATCCATGCACGAGCGCAAAGTGGGGAAGTTTCATTTCTAGAGCCAGTGGACATACCGCTGATGGGTGGATTCATCCATATCGAGCAACTTAATGCACAGGGTTTGCTGGATCATTCACCAGAATGGACAACCAGTGCTCAGCTCACTGATATCTCTCTTCAGGCACTTGCCAATTCATTTGGTTGGCCGACTATGAAAGGGCAACTGAATGGAAGCATACCTACGGTTCATTACCGAAATCATGCATTGAAATTAGATGGGGAGTTGAAGTTTGATGTTTTTGGAGGCGCTATAAGCATAGGTCAGCTCGTAATCAAAGATCCACTAGGCAGAGTACCTGAGTTATTCGCAGATCTGCATCTAAGTGATTTGGAGCTGGCCCAAATCACGCAGACATTCTCATTTGGACATATAGAGGGGGGTCTTGAAGGACGAGTTGAGGAGCTGCATCTGGCAAACTGGGAACCTATTGCCTTTCGAGCCCGTTTTAATACGCCGGAAAATGACAAGACAACTCATCGTATTAGTCAACGTGCGGTGGATAACCTGACCTCGCTTGGAAATGGCGTGGGTAGTGGTCTTTCAAGTACCTTCCTGGGTATCTTTAAAGAGTTCAGATATAACAGGATTGAGCTGCAGGCAAATCTGCAAGGTAGTATTGCAGAACTGGACGGAATGGAGCATTCAGACGGTGGCTACTATCTCGTTAAGGGGTCTGGCCTCCCAAGAATTGATGTCATAGCAAGAAATCGACAAGTTGCGTGGAAAACCTTGTTGGAACGGTTGAAAAATATCCGTGTCGAAGGGATGGAGGTCAGATAATCTGATAAGTAACAAAAAAGGGAATGGATAGACACCAAAGAATGTTAATCACTGTAAAAGATTACTATATTGGTGAGCGAGTTTGTGTTAATAAATGAAATATTCCAGAAAAAAGCTATAGTATTTTTATCGAAAAGTATCTCAATAAACAACCCTATGTAAGGAATCAAACATGCTGAAACGCATTCTCGGATATCCCTTTATGGCACTGAGTCTGGTGGCTTGTGTGACAATTAATATCTATTTTCCAGCTGCTGCTGCTGAGGAGGCTGCAAGGACCATTGTGCGTGATGTGCTCGGTGAGAAGGCTCCTACGAAGCAGGAAAAACCTGCGCCCGAATCGACACCGAAAGTAGATGATAAACAATCTTCTTCAGAGCATACAAATAGTTATTATTCTTCTACTATGGTAAGGGTGTTGGACTTTTTTGTACCGCCTGTTCAGGCAGCACAACCTAATATAGATATTGATTCACCTGCGATTCGCAATCTTAGGTCATCGATGTCAGGTCGTCAAACTGGACTGGCTGGATACTATCGTTCGGGGGCTTTGGGTTTTACTAATAATGGTTTAGTGGCCGTACGAGATCTGAAGCTCATTTCACTGCGAGACCGTAACAAGGTAAAGAAGCTGGTTGTAGATGAAAATGGTGATCGTAAGAGCCTCTATGCGGAGATAGCCAGAGCGAATGGACAGCCTCAATGGGAGAAAGATATTCGTGATACTTTTGCACGGGTTTGGGTAGAGGAGGCACCAAAAGGATATTGGTTTCAAGATGCAGGGGGTAAGTGGCAGAAAAAATAGATTGCAAGGACTATTGTCTAGCCACAGTGGTTATTTAAAAAGGTTGTCTAGGCAACCTTTTTTATATGTAGTAGCTGTAACGGCCTTTTTCAACAGGCCGTATTAACCCTGACATTTGTAGTTAAAGCTATGTTAATTGATCGAGTGCTGTTTTAGTGTTTTATTGGACAGCCTGTTTGGTACGGTTAATATCAGAGCTTCAATTGTTTGTAAGAAGTGGGAAGAGTTAATTGGTTTGGTTAGAAACGCATCACAGCCCGCTGCAGTGCATCGTTGCTGTGCTTCATGTGTTAGATTGGCAGTCAGTATCATGATTGGAATAGATTGATTGACGTGACAACCAGCACGTACCTGCTTAATGATATCTATTCCGGTTATTATCGGCATCTGCATATCAAGAATTGCAACATCGAATCTGTCATTATTTAATTGTTCAAGAGCGCTCTGACTATTATCATGCATTACAGCCTGATATCCATCCTGTTCCAGGATCTCCTTAATGAGGTAGCGAATTACCGGACTGTCTTCTGCGACAAGTATCTTTTTATCCCTATCAAAGCTGAGGCTTTCCTTATTAGGCGGGTTGGTATCACCGGCCAGTAGTCTCTTTGATAACAGATAGTGTATAGCGTTGCGGAGTAGCTTTTCCTCATTGGGCGAGTCTACAACGACACAGGTATCAAGAATAGGAGAGCATTTTTCAATTGATTTTTGCTGATTACGTATGAAGATTGTTCTAGCATAAAACAATGGGTTAGAAAGTAGTTGATTGTAGTATCCTTCTTTATCAAACTGTAGGCAGGACTCATCAAATATAATCAATGATCCGGTTAGTTTGCTTGTATGACCTTTTTCCAACTGAATGATGTCACTTTTTTCATGGAGTAGTGTATTGGATACTGACCAACCTGAGAGGAATTCTTCAATAGATTCAGCGAATTCCACACTATGAGTAATGCTGATTGTCTTACAGCCAACAAAATAATCAAGATTTGAACTTAATGCCTCACAAAATTCTAAGTTAAAGAAGAACCGACTACCTTTACCTATACTGCTATCGACAGATAGTTCGCCTCCCATAAGTTTGACTAAGTCGTAGGCAATTGCCATTCCA
>JAHXHU010000325.1 GCA_025656375.1 Candidatus Thiodiazotropha sp. (ex Ustalcina ferruginea)
AGTGCCGCCAGCAATAGCAGAATACCCCATGTCACCAGACGCACGACCCGGTGACCGCTATGCAGTTCTCTTCCCACCTTTCCATTTTGATGACTGACTGCAGGCAACTCATCTGAGACCGGGAGCAGACGCTGATAGGCCTCGATAACGGCCTCTTCATTCACCCCAAGCAGGCGGGAATAGTTACGCAGGTACCCTTGAACGAATACCGGTCCGGGCAGCATCTCGTAATTATCTAATTCAAGCGCCTCAATCATCGACTGGCTTAAATGCAGTTGTGCAGCCATTTTTGCCTGTTCCAGGCCTAGCCGTTCTCTCGCCTTCCGTAATTGAGTACCCGGACCCACGACAGGGTCAGGTGACGGATGATTTTCATCTTTACTCAACACATTCATTATCGTTTTTCAGCTTCATAGAGCGACTGTATCTCAGGGGCATCCGGAAAATCCTTGAACAGCATATGTTTATACTCAGCTGCTTTGGCACGATCACCCATACGTTTCTCAATCTGGCACGCCTAGCCATAGCGATGCAGCCGTGGGTTTTGATTCTCCGTGAAAACGTTCCAGGTAGGCACGAGCTGAAAGGTCTTTTTGTTGCTGCAAAGAGATTTCAGCCATTTCAAACAGTGCGGTAGCATATTGGGGATTGGCGGTCAGGGCTCGTCTAAAGAAGTTCTCTGCTTTGGCATTGTCCCCGGTCCGTTCAACACACAGCCCCGCATTCGTCAACGCCACCCAGGGAGTGGGGTAGAGAGGATTGGACAAGGCACGCTGAAAATCCAGACCTGCTTCGTCAAACATGCCTCGTCGGCAGTAGTAACTGCCGCGTGCATTACGGATGAAGGGATCACGCTCATCAAGCTCAACCGCTCGATTATAGTGTTCACCGGCCAGACCGCTCTCTCCCAGTTGTTCATAGAGAATCGCTATGACATTGTGTGCTTCAGAAAACTCATCGTCTACATCCAGGGCCTTCTTGAGTTTCTGCATTGCTATCGCCGACTGGCCATCCCGGATATAGGCCATACCCATCTCGACATAGATTTTGGCCGGACTGGTGCGCTTCTCCAGACCCAGATTGCCGGTCGTGTCAGTCACCTTCTCTTGTGACGAACACCCAATAAGTAGCACCATTAGCAGCATAGCGCTCAAGCGTTGATAACCAGCGAATGACTTCATGAAATACCCAATTTGATATTGTCCAGTTTATCCAAGCGCAGCTCTCTACTGCTGCGGTCCCTGACCTTTCCAACCAGCTGACCACATGCAGCATCGATATCATCACCGCGGGTTTTGCGTGTTGTGGCGATTATCCCTGAGCGCTTCAGACGCATTCGGAAAGCCTCTACCCGATCAGCTGGTGATGTCTGATAGTGGGTGCCGGGAAATGGATTGAATGGGATCAGGTTAACCTTGGAAGGCGTCCCTTCAAGCAGGCGAATCAATGCCTTGGCATGTTGCAACGAGTCATTGATACCATCCAGCATCACATATTCCCAAGTCACTTTCCGTCTTTTATCACCCCTGACAAACTCACGACAGGCGGGAATCAGCTCTTCCAGGGGATACTTCCGATTAATGGGCACCAGTTTATTTCGAAGCTCATTATCAGGCGCATGCAGAGAGACAGCCAGACTGACATCACTCACCTCTCGCAGTCTATTGAGTGCCGGCACGAGACCCGAGGTACTGATGGTAACCCGATATTTGGAAACCATGTATGCCAGATCATCCTGCATGATATTCATCGCTGTAATGACAGCATCGATATTGGCCAGTGGCTCTCCCATCCCCATCATCACAATATTACTCGGTGCAGTGCCCAACTTGCGGCTGGCAACCCATATCTGACCGATTATCTCTGCAACCGTGAGGTTACGATTGAATCCCTGTCGAGCCGTTGAACAAAAAGAGCAATCGAGGGCGCAACCCACCTGAGAAGAGACACAGATAGTATTCCGACCATCTTCCGGTATACAGACAGTCTCTATTCGTTGACCATCCTGCAGCTCGAGAACCCACTTACGGGTGCGATCTGACGCCGGCTGTTCAAACACCAGCTGTGGGACTGTGACCTCTGCACATTGATGCAGTTGTTCGCGTAGGCGTTTGGAAATATCGGTCATGGCATCGAAGTCGGTGACACCATGCTTGTGGATCCATTTAAAAACATTTCTGCCATGGAAGGCTTTGGAGCCTAATCCAAGAAAAAAAGACTCCATACCTTTCAGATCAAGGTTCAGAAGATTGGTTATATTCGTTTCGTTAACCAAAACAGGTATTTCGCCATGTTGAGCTGTGCAGACAGAGGGGGAGAAAATGCATAAAATAACAAAGTGTTAGTTTAGCTGCGACAAGCCGAACTGGCAATTGAAACCTGATCTATCCCTCATTGTCATATCAACCGCTTGACCAAGGTCACATCCGGCAACTGCTCTACTTTCGACAACAACCGACTAAGCTGCTCCATATCACGCACCTCTACGGTAAAACGCATGCTAGCTGAGTCGGTCTTACGGTCGCTGTTGGTATTGACACCGATAACATCGATATCTTCATCAGTAAGGATGGCAGAGATATCCCTCAATAGACCCTTCCGGTCACTGGCAACAACCAGGAAATCCACAGCATAGTTGGTCTCCTGCTGTTGGGCGCTCCAATGTACACTGACCAGCCGATCCCCTTCAATCGCCTGTAGAGCGCGAATATTTGAACAGTCGCGCCGATGTACCGTAACGCCCCTACCCCGGGTGACAAATCCGATTATCGGATCGTAAGGCACGGGTTTGCAGCACCGAGCCACACTGGTCATCAGGTCATCTACCCCGGCAACGACCACTTCCCCTTTTATGGTTGCCCGGTTACGAGGCACATCAGGTATGAGGATTTCCTGGGTCGGAGACTTTTCCCGGCTGCCTAGGCCGGCAACCTGGATAGGTGACAGGTCACCTCTGGCAATTGCCGCATAGACATCCTCTGCATGCAGTAGATTGTGCTTTGAAGCCACTACCTCCAGATTCGGCTTTTCACTGATGGATAGACGCGTCATTTCACGCTCAAGCGCAGCGCGACCCAGCTCCACATGCTGCTCATAATCGAGTTGCTTGAACCACTGTTTAACTCGGTTGCGCGCCTTTGAGCTGTGCAGATAACCAAGGTGAGGATTGATCCAATCGCGACTGGGTGTACCATTTTTGGCAGTCAGCACTTCGACGGTCTCACCGCTACGAAGGGAGCGGGTGAGCTGCACGATATGTCCATCCACTCGTGCTCCCCGGCATTGATGACCTATATCCGTATGGATAGCGTAGGCAAAATCGAGGGGGGTAGACCCTTTAGGCAGCTCCACCACCTTGCCCATCGGAGTAAGCACATAGATACGAGTCGCCTCCATCTCAGTATCCAGCAGATCGGCACCTTCCCCACTCTCATCCTTCCTCTCCAGCCATTGACGCATCCAGACGATGCGCCGTTCGAAATCGCTATCCTGCTTGGCATTTTCTTTATAGCGCCAGTGAGCAGCCACACCCAGCTCTGAGTGATAGTGCATATCACGGGTGCGAATTTGTACCTCCAGCGTCTTTTCCTCCGGGCCAATCACCGCCGTGTGGATCGACTGATAGAGATTGGCTTTTGGTGTAGCGATATAGTCATCGAACTCTCCGGGAATATGCTTCCACAAACCATGCACTACACCCAGTGTTGCATAACATTGGGCGATATCATCTACCAGTACTCGTACTGCGCGGAGATCGAATATCTGTTCGATATCGACTGCTTTGCGTTGCTTTTTGCGCCAGATACTATAGATATGCTTAGGTCGACCACTGATATCTGCATTGATGCCCACGGCAAGAAACTTCTCCCGTAACAGATCAATGACCTCTTTGATGAACTGTTCCCGATCAGCCCTGCGTCCACCGAGCTGGCTGGCAATTTGCATATAATCGTCAGGATGGAGGAATCGTAATGCCAGATCTTCCAACTCCCACTTGATCTGCCAGATACCAAGTCGATTGGCAAGGGGTGCATAGATCTCCTGTGTCTCCTTAGCTAACCGACGGCTCAGCTCCTGTGACAGTCCACCACGTGCAGAGCGCATCAAATGGAGCTGCTCAGCCACCACCACCAGGACCACTCGTACATCCTCGGCAATACCGAGTAGCAAGCGACGCAGGTTCTCCGCATGCTCCTCCTCATCCTCCTGGGAGACCTCGGTGGAGACATCGGTCAACTGACCTATACGTGCCAGATCATCGACCATACGGGCTGTGTTTTCACCAAGCGCCTGCTTTAAGGTAGTAAGGCTGATGGCCGAATCTTTAAGAACGCCCAGCAATATAGCTGCCGCCAGTGTCTCACGATCCATACGTAGCTTAGACAGGATCTCGGCGACAGAGAGTGCATGTCGAAGCTGGGTTTCTCCACTCGGAATACGTCTCTCAGAATTCGCTTCCAGGGCAATATCAGCCGCCTTGCGTAACTGAAGGCGGTCCTGATCATCGAATCCGTCAGGCAACATCTCCAGCCAGTGTGCGACCACAGCCGCATCGGCACTATCCCCTTCTGGCAAGCTGCTACTGGTAGTAACCATTTGTCTTTAGACTGTATGCCTCAGTTGAAAACCATCAAGTGCGTTATCTCTGTGTAGCCTAGCTCACCTAGTGGGGAGAACCTTAACACAGAGATAAAACCTGCTATTTTGAATTTTGTTAGCACAGCGCATAGCGTTCATCTGACGATTCCATGTTTAAATTCGCTGCCCGAATCAATCAAGTACATGGCTCACCAGTCCATCTGCCAGTTTCGGCTCGAACCAGGTCGATTTCGGCGGCATGACCTCACCTGCGTCGGCAACGGCCATCAGCTCTTCCATCCTGGTGGGAAAAAGAGAGAAGGCCACCGCCATCTCTCCCGAGTCAACCCGTTGCTCTAACCCTGCAAGACCACGAATACCACCCACGAAGTCGATGCGGCTATCACGACGCGGGTCAGAGATACCAAGCAAAGGTTCAATCAGATTGCTCGCCAACAGACTCACATCCAGTTTCGCTACCGGGTCGTCATTGGGGATTCGTGTAGGATCGAGACGTAGGCGATACCATTGTTTATCCAGATACATGCCGAATTCAGCAGCCTGCCCCGGTTTGACAGGCTGATCACTGGGCTGCAACTGAAAAAACGCTTTAACCCTTGACAGAAAGGCCTCATGATCAAGTCCATTCAGATCTTTGACAACCCGATTGTAGTCGAGGATCTGCATTTGATTATGGGGGAAGATGACACTCAGAAAATAGTTATATGACTCATCACCCGTGTGATGCTGGTTTGCAGCCCTGCGTGAACCGGCCACTCTTGACCCTGCAGCTGAGCGATGGTGACCATCAGCCACATAGAGGGCGCTCATCTGATCAAATTCCTGAGTCAGTTCAGCCACCTTGTCATGATCATCCAACAGCCAAATCTCATGACGTACACCCTCTGCTGCGGTTACATCCATATCAGCTGTGCTCTGCGATATCTGGACTAGCATTGAATCAACAGCAGGCGCACTCGGATAGACCAGGAATACGGGGCCTGTCTGAGCATTCAATGCATCGACCTGCCTTACCCTGTCATCTTCCTTGGCTGGCCGTGTGAATTCATGCTTTTTGATACGATCATTGTCATAGGCTTCAACTGAGGCGGCTGCCACAAGCCCTGTCTGCTGATGATCACCCATGGTCAATCGATAGACGTAGTAGCTGGGTTTAGCATCGCGAACCAGGATGCCCTCCTGTTGCATTTTTGTTAAATTTTCAGCTGCTTTGGTATAGACCTCAGGTGCATAAGGATCAGTACCTTTCGGAAGATCAATCTCGGGCCTTGAGATATGCAGAAAACTCCATGGACGCCCAACCGCCATCTCCCGTGCCTCAGCCTCGTTCATGACATCATAGGGTGGTGCGGCTACTTCGGCTGCCCGTCCTTCGGCAGGGCGCAGTCCAGGAAATGCTCTGATCAGCGACATGGGTATGATTCCTCATTGAAGTGTAAAGTCGACGAATTCGACCTGATTGTTTGTGAGGGGGGATTGTTTCAAAAGAGCGGCAACGGAATCAACCCGGACGGCTGACTCGTGTAAGAAAATGCCTACTCCGAAATGAGACTAATCCTGCATATTTTTTAAGGTTGTTCACCTAGACTTTCAACTGTCGCATTCAGGGATGCGAAGGAAAGCACACACGAACAGGGATGTGCATGGATTGAGACCATTTGCCAACCAATCAATGCGACGTGAAATCCTGGTACCCATGGAGTGGGTGCCGGGATTTTTTTTGCCTGTCATAACAACAACTTCCCCTTGTAATATTGAACATAGAGATCGATGAGGTGGTGCCATCAAGCCAGGGCCTGTTAACACTCATCCAATCGGCCCGAGTGCACCGCCCGCTACCCCAATCCACCAACAACCTGCCTGAGGGGTTGATCCTGCTTATTGAATGCCGCCCACAGCTGATTATAGGTGGATCCCGTCGTTGGATGTACTTCATTACCCGCCACATCCGAGAGGGGCGACAGCACAAAGGCAAAGCGCAGAATTTCATCCCGAGGGAGTTGTATGGATCCATCATTGACGACTTGGTCGCCATAGGTCAGCAAATCAATATCGAGGGTGCGAGAGAGAAATTTCTCATTCGATCGTTGCCGACCATGCCGTTCCTCTACCTGCCGCAGTTGTGTCACCAGATCTCTCGGAGAACTCCTGGTACGGATACCCACCACAAGATTAAGAAAGTTGTCACCCGAAAATCCGACTGCCTCGCTCTCATAAACAGGGGATACCCGAAGCTCACCAAAAATAGCCGCTAAATCACGCACTGCCTCGGGTACATGCTTCTCCGGTTCCATATTGCTGCCCAGGCCAAGCCAAACATTCACCTCATCAAGCTCAGTCACGCTGTCCCCTCTCGATAATGACCCCGACATCACGTGCTGCACTGACCGCTCCCACTTTGTTGAGGATCAGCCTGATCCACGGCACCTGAAACTCGGCCAATACGATTTCGGCACATCGCTCAGCCAGTGTCTCTACCAGTTGGAACTCGCTCTCCCTCACGAACTCGACGAGACGCTTGCTCACCGCCTTATAATCCAATGTGTCCTGGATGGTGTCACTGCTCGCCGCTTTGGCGATATCCGCCCCCATTTCGAGGTCGAAAACAACAGTCTGTCTAATCTCACGCTCCCAGTCATAGATGCCAATAACTGTATCAATGCGCAGATCCCGGATGAAGACTATATCCATAAACATATTGCCGTGTGCGATAAAAAAGAGCCCCATGTTAGAGGAGAAAAGAAGGTGAGCAAACCCCCGAGTTTAATTAACCCGTTATCAGCTTGACCTGGATAGCGGTTAAGGTTCCAATTGAGACATGATCACTGATTCACTCATCGTACTTGGGGCCTATCTGCTTGGCTCCATATCCAGCGCTATCATTGTCTGTCGTTTGATGGGCTTGCCTGATCCCAGAAGCCAAGGGTCGAATAACCCAGGCGCTACCAATGTACTGCGTATCGGTGGAAAAAAGGCAGCCGCCATCACCCTGTTGGGAGATTCCTTGAAAGGTCTCATCCCCATGATTGCAGCCCATCTGCTCGAGGCAACACCTCTGGTTCTCGCACTCACCGGAATAGCCGCATTTCTCGGTCACCTCTATCCAATCTTCTTTGGATTCAAAGGTGGTAAAGGCGTTGCGACCGCCTTGGGTGTACAGTTTGGTTTACATTGGGGTATTGGTGGAACCGTTGCGCTGATCTGGCTGTTTATCGCAAAAGTGGCCAAAATCTCTTCTCTCTCCGCATTGGTCTCTATGGCATTGGCCCCGCTGATTGTCTGGACCATCTGGCCCGAAACAGAGCTGGTAGTCATGCAAGTTGTTATTTCTACCCTTCTGTTTTGGCGCCATCGATCCAATATCTCAAACCTGCTCAAGGGATCAGAAGAATCGATTACCGATAGCAACAACGAAGAAATATAAGGCCAGATGATGTCGCCAATCCAAACCACAGACTATTCACACCAGATTACTTGCATCGATACCCACTACCAGCGACCTAATCTGGCTGCCTGTTACCTCATCGAATCGGCTGGAGAGGCCGTATTTATCGACACGGGCACCAGCCATACCGTACCTCATCTCATGGATGTACTTGCTGCCAAAGGAATATCCTCATCACAAGTGAAGTATGTCATTCCAACCCATGTGCATCTGGATCATGCCGGTGGTGCCGGAACATTGATGCAACAGCTACCCAATGCATCACTGCTGATTCACCCCTTTGGCGCCAAACATATGATTGATCCCTCCAAGCTGATTGCTGGTGCCACTGCGGTCTATGGTGAGGAGAAATTTTCAGCGGCATTCGGTGAACTGGTAGCAGTAGACGAACAGCGTGTCATTGAGGTGCCGGATGGTATGCGGGTGACATTCGGCGATAGAGAACTACTCTGCCTGGATACCCCAGGACATGCACGCCACCATATCTGTATCCATGATGCCCTGAGCGGTGCAATTTTTACCGGCGACACCTTCGGCCTCTCCTATCGGGAATTTGATACCGAGCAAGGCCCTTTCATCATGCCAACGACCACACCGATTCAGTTTGACCTGGACACATGGCAGGTTACCCTCGACAGGTTGATGGACCTTTCACCAGAAAGGATCTTTTTGACCCACTATGGCGAAGTAACGGAACCAGCGATGCTGGCGGACAAACTCAGTCAATATCTTGATGATTTCGCGGCCATCGCAAGGGCAGCGGATGCCAACCCCGGTCAAGCGCGCATTGCCGTCATACGTAATGAGCTTCAGCAGTGGTTGATAAACAAGCTTCAGGCACATGGTTGCAAACAGTCACCAGAGACAATCGTGCAATTGATGTCGATGGATCTCGATCTGAATGCCCAGGGGCTTGAGGTTTGGCTGGCACGAGAGGAAAAAGAATAACAATCACTTCCCCTGATCAAGAGGGTTTGGAGCCACTCTGATCCCAGGCGAATGTACAGTCCAACCTGGAGAGGACATAGATCATGCCCTGTTCTCCATCACCCATAAGGACTGTGTTTGTTGAATTTGTGGCTTCGTTGACGTAACCAACGCTTGCCCATGCTTGGATTGGTTGGATAGCTTGT